>DASSAF010000214.1:0-1946 GCA_035685565.1 Nitrosopumilaceae archaeon
CCAAAAATTACTCTTTTTTCGGGTTTATTTTCTCCAGCAATAAATTATGATTTTATTATGAATCAAGACAGTCTTATTTCCAATTATGAAAACATGTCAGTCTAGAATGATACTTACTAGCACATAATATTACTAGAATCATTCACAGTCATAATGCAAATCTCAAATGAGGAAAAAAACATATCTGAAATAGGAAACAATGGATTTCAAGATACTTCAAATTCGTACCATTATCAAAATGAGCAAATCATTGCCAAAAAAATTCCCAATATCAGTGAAGATGTGTTAAATAAAACAATAGAAGTGTTCTATAAAATTGAACAAATGAATGATGAAAAAATTAAACAAATGATAGAATCGCGCATTGGTAAAGTAATAGCCGAGGAGAAATATGAGAAAGCGGAACACGAAATGCAAAGTTCTTCCAATATTACGCCGAGCATACAGACATGTGTTTTCAAAAAGAAAGAAGTTTAGTAATAGATCATTTCAACAAAATATCCATTTTCTATTTCCATTCAAAAAACTTAGAATGTGTTAAGATTTAATGCTTTCAAATCGGCACAATTTACAGTCGCAGTCAAACAAACCCATTTTTCCTAGACACTCGACGTGTTTCTCGTCAGAGCATTTGTAACAAAGAACCATTCTAAACTTGAAAAGATCAAAGTCGCTATAAATTAGTATCACATTATTCCAGAAAATCAAAAGGCTTACAGGTAGTCAATTTACATATTACAAGATGGAACGTAAACTTCCCACTCCTGACAAGAAAACATTAGAGCACATGGCTACCTTAGACTGGAATGATCTTATGATATTTATGCATAAAAAATACGGTAAGAAAGTCACTCAGGATTTTCTAAGAAATTATACTTACAGGCTACAAAAACTGAAATGGCGCAAAAATCAAAAATGGAAGTAAAAAGGTAACAAAACATGTTTTTGTTTGCAATGTAACTCAATGCATACAAAGAAGTTAAATTCTATGGTAACGTAGAAGACTGTCGGTAAGAAAATGGTATCAGGGTATCATAATTCTGAGCTTTTGAACTTTTTTGGAATAAAAGAGACAAGAAAGTATATTCGTATTTGTCTTAGATGTGGCTCTGATAACATTCAACAAGAAAATAACCGCATTGAGTGTAAAGAATGTGGTAAAATCCTTTCTACTAAACATAACTAAACAGTAAACCAATAGTATGTGTTTTTTCTAACATACAAGAAATTATGAATTACTAGTTCTATAACAATACCAAGTCATTTAGCCGATTGGGTCATCACGTAATCCACATCCCAGACCCTGACCCAACGGCTTTCTTTTATCCATTAATTTGGTCTGTGAAAATCACAAATACTAATGATTTATCGAATAATTATATGGTCAAAAGCAGGGTGTTTACCAATGAAGATGGTAGTGGAATAAGGAAAGAGACCTATTTGGACCAAAAAATGAATCCAATAGACGAAGAATTTGCTTCGTATGTTAGAATTAAAGAAGCTTTTCTTGATGAAGAAGGACTAGAAAAGGAGATTATTACTGTCAGGAAGATGGATCCTATGATTCAATGCTGGGATGAGGAAGAGAGAATAGCAGAACCCTAATGGTACTTTCAGAGACAGAAAAGTTGTAATGAGAGGTATGGATCACAAGGACTCTGCTCAGAAGCTAATTGATGCTACAAGAATACATTACAATTTCATAAGAGAGCATGGAAGCATCAAAAAGACACCTGCTGAACAAGCTGGAATCAAGCTTGATTTGGATCGAAATAAAATTGAATCACTGATTAAAATGGCTTCAAAAAACAGTAAATAGAATATCAATACATCCAAATGCTTTTGAGTTAAGTTTCTTGGAATATGATGATGTGGAAAGCGATATTTTTTGCCCTGATTCTATTTTCATCAGTTTCAGTAATTCCATTAATATTTGCTCAAGTAGC
>DASSAF010000215.1:0-3959 GCA_035685565.1 Nitrosopumilaceae archaeon
AACTTGACACAGACAATTACTGGTACTACAACGATGAACTCCCTGATAGCCACACTGGCAGGAAATCTAAACTTGGGAAACAACCTGTTTAATACAAATGGGCACATCATCACCCCACCACAGAATACGGGAACAATACTGTTAACAAACGGCTCACTAAGTTCTCTTACTGGAAATCTTAACTCCGTTGGCGGTACCTTTACCGGAACCGATAGCGGAACAACAATGACAGGAACGATAAGTGGAACTCCGACATTTTCTGGCAGTCCAGTTACAATAAATAATCTGAAGCTGGGCGGACAGATGGATCTTAACGGAAACACAATGAAATCATCTGGTCACGTGTATACATTTCCATCCAATACAGGAACAGTGCTCTTAACAAACGGTACATTGACAGGAACTGTCAGTGGCGCAACATTGAGCGGAACACTGGCTGGTACGCCAACGTATTCTGGTACACAAACTTATTCAAGCAACATCAGCATAGCAGGAAATGTAACCAGTACTGCTGCAAAAGAGTTCAAGATATCTGCTCCAGCAGGAATTCCAATTTGCATTGGAACTGGATGTTAACAGAAGAGAATGATGATTGAGAGATGAACTCCAAGAAAATTATTCTCTTGGGGTTACTTGCCGTATCTTTTACAGCAATACTAGCAATTTCTTATGCGCAAGCACAAACTTCAGGAAATTCTAATAATACAGTATCATCCTCACTTGTACCATCAAACGCTTCAAACAATAGTATTATTCATTCAGTTAATGTAATACCATATCATCCAAGAGATCCTGTAGCTTATGCAGCAGAGAAAAAACAATTAGATACTGCCACCCTAAGTTGGGTGAAGACTCAATCATCTGCACAAAAACGTGGACTTTTTAATGCCATATTAAGTCCAGTGAATATCATTGGTTCAGGATTTAATGGGCTTGATTATACTCAATGTAATTGTGAACCCCCAGACGTGCAGGTTGCAATAGGGCCAGGTAATGTATTTGAAATGGTTAACGTAGAAGGTCAAACCTATGACAGACAAGGTAATCTAAATCAGACGATTAGTTTATACACATTATTCCATTTTAGTACCGCTCATTTACTTTCAGATCCGAAGATACTATTTGACTCTCAAAGCGGAAGGTGGTTTGCTTCAGCTTTGGATGTTTCCATTAATGCTGTAGGCATAGCTGTTTCGAAAACAAGTGATCCATCAGTAAATAACTGGTATGTTGACCAGGAATCATATGGAAGCGAATGTCCGGACCAACCAAAAATAGGAGTAAGTGATGACAAGTTTGTGGTAAGCAGTAATGATTTCTCTAATCACTGTGGTGCGTTCAATAATGGTACTAGCAGTAATGACGGCGCAGAATACCGTGTATTTAATAAAAGTTCGATGCTCAGCGGAACTTTTAGTGTTTATAAAAATGGTCCTAACGTTTCTGACTTTGCAGTAACCCCAATTCAATCTATGAGCTCAACAACTACATTGTACATGGTAAGCGATGGTGCAGTCTCAAGCACAAAACAGATTCGGGTCTTTTCGATAACTGGTCAAGTTCCTAGTATAAGTATCAACACCAATACTGTTACACTCAATACGAATATACTTACACCGGCAGATGCACTACAGCCTGTAACTAGTACAATACTAGATACCGGTGACACTCGTATAGATAATGCTGTTTGGAATCATGGTAAACTATGGTTTGGGCTAACTGACGGTTGTACGCCAACAGGTGATACGATCCAACGTTCATGTGCTCGTTTGATTCAGATAAACACTAACACTACAAGTGTTATACAAGACTTTGACATTAATGCAAGTGCAACATACTATTATTATCCTGCACTACAGTTTGATGGCTTTGGAGGAATAGGGACAGTTATTGGCATGTCGAACTCTACCATTTATCCTAGTCTGAAAGTTACGGGACAGGCAGCACAGGATCCTGCAAAGACTTTCAAACAGCTTTTGTATCTTAAGGCAGGTTCTAATTATTATGATACAACACCATATGGTCAGGATGGTGATGTACGCTACGGTGACTATTTTGGAGCTGCACTAGATCCTTCGAATAATACACGTGTATGGTTGGCTGGAGAATATATTACAAACGCTCCTAGTCACAACAACAATCCTACATGGTCCACGTTCATAGGTAGTATAACCTTTGACTGTGTACCACCTCCAACAGGCGACTGGACCATAACAGCAAGCTGTACACTTGGAGGAAACGCTACTGCACATGCAAATGTCATAGTACAAAATAATGCACTCTTAACCATTCCAAACAAGCAAACCTTGAATATTGACTTTACACACAATCATCTTCTAGTAAAATCTGGCAGCGGTGTTTTCATAGCTGCTGGTGGAAAAATTAGTTGATTGCTTGCATAATTTGGTAGTAATGTATAATAGGTAAAATTAATTGCACAAAATAAGAGATGATTAGTTTAAGTATTCCATGTTTGACCATTCTAACGATTCTAATTTTAGTCTTCAGTAATTATCTTGTATTTGCACAAAGCCAAACACAAGTAACAACAGAATATGTCTTGTTGACACCCCTAAAGCAGATCAAGTCAGGAGTCATGCTACAAGATGTAAAATGTAGAGAAGGTCTTGTTCTAGTAATAAAAGAACTAGATCAACATCCAGCTTGCGTTAAATCTACTAGTGAGCAAAGACTTTTGACACATGGTTGGATTACAATTGAAAAGTTTGAAACAATGGTAACCATAAATAATGAGACTGGCAGTACTGGACATCAAAATATGATGCAAGTGCTAAATCAGACAAGTAATGCACATGGTGCAGATAGTTTCAGTAATAGCGTAAGTTGGACCAAGATCAACAAATTATACCATGAATATTTGACAAATGGCTCAGCAGACATTGCAAAATCTGGTGAACCATTACCACCGTTATCTGTGAATTATACTGTTTCATCCAATAATCCAAATGATGTAAAAATACTAACGGTTGGAATGTCACCATATCAGTTAAAGGTTGGAGACGAACCTGCATTTACTGTAAGTTACCAGAACATATCTAGTAGGACGATTTACCACAGTATGGGATGTACTGCTTCTTCTTTAGGAATGATAATATTACCATCTGATAATGTGACACCAATCTTTCCATCACTTTATCCACTATGTGCTAATTATAATGTACCTGTCAATCCAAAACAAATAAGCACTGATGGTGCAGGTCTATTTACCCAAGATCCTAACGGTCGTAATTTAGTTCCTTCAATTCATAGTGGAGATTACAAGATACTGAAAGCTGGCACATTGCATGTTAGATTGGGTCTGTATCTATGGAATGCTAAGGGTTGGGTTGATACATATGAAACGATCCAGTTTAACGTAAACGCCACTCAATGAAAGACAACCTATTCATAATTCTTGGCTCATAAACAAGGAGTTAATTTTTCTATAAACTGGGTCCAAAATAGTTCCATTATGGTGGTATATTCCCACTAGACCCGCTGAATTTTTTATGAAAAGATTGGTCTGAATCATTTCTTGTAAATTTTTCCTCTATGATCAGTCTCTACAACAAAGATTATCATCTTGCTTTGCTGTAAATCCAATATCACTCTGTAATTTCCCACACGTAGTCTATAAAATGGTGAATTGGTTAATCTTATCACTACTCTAAATGGATCCTCAATACAAACTAACACTGCATCATAAATCTTCTTAGCATTTTTCTTATCTATTCTTTCTAATTGTTTAACTGATTTCTCAGACCAAATAACTTTCCATCTCATCTACTTTAGTCCTAATTTCCTTTTCACTTGATCTGATGTATACACACGTCCTGCTTTGATGTCTGCAACACCTTCTTCAATATTTCTGATTACCTCATCACTTAGTACATCGTCTTCCTGAGTAATTTTTAGAAGTCTAGCAATTACAGACTCATAGGTTTCATTAGGGTGGTTCA
>DASSAF010000216.1:0-6903 GCA_035685565.1 Nitrosopumilaceae archaeon
AAATTAATGATAATTTATGAGCCATTTATGTTGCCAATAATATTAAAAATAATGTCGCCAAACAAGAGTTGTACTACAAATCCTGCTGTTATATACACCATATACGGTATTCCTGGAGTAACCCACGTATTGGAAGTATCACAAAATTGAGCATTTTCTGCATGTTTCAGTGAAAAATCAAACTTCTTTGATTTTCCTTCTTTTCTTTCAATTGGAAAGCTGTATTTTGGATTCCTGGCACGGTATCCAAAAAACATTGCCAGTGTTTTTTTCAATCTAGTCTCTTCAAACCCTTCAAAAATACTCTCATGTTTTGATATGGCGATAAGATTTCGAACTACATTTACAAATATTGGAGTTATTGAAAGTATTGCAGCATTTGTTAAAGTGGTAAAGGGGGTCACAACATTTCCTGATATGCTCATTTGAGGAGCGAGTGCAGCTAAAACTATCAATCCAAAGGCATCTGCACCACCAAATACGCCTATTCTCCATACAACAATTGCCAAAGGGGCAATAATTAATGATATTCCGGTAGTTTTTAGCACTTCAAAAGGCTCTGGGGAAAAGACAATCAATATGACAGCAATTGCCCCAAAGACAATCCATAAAATGTCATGAATTTCTCGCTTCCAGATATCCAAAGTAGAGGCAATTGCAAGCATTACCAACGCAGACAATATCCTTAGATTGTTTATATCAGAAAATAACTCTGCCATATTGTCATCTTCTTTCTCCTAGATAAATCAAGAGATCTCAAAATTATTTATCGATATGCCTGAATTATTTGAAGCTAGATTAAATTCTAGTATGTAATATTTGGATCAGACAGATCGTTTTATTCATAGTTTGCATGTTAAAAAAATTAATCTAAATAAATTAATTCGTTCCTACAAATTGAATTAAAATTAATACGTCATTTCCAAAAATGGGAGACCAGCCTTATATTTTGAAATACTAAGATAATCTCATGAAATTACTATCAACACTACACAACCCAAAAACTCGCAAATACGGAATATATTATTCTCTAGTTTTATCAAGCATATCTACAATTTTGATCTTAGAAGGGATGAATCTAGTTCATCTCACTATCATGGAGCACTTTAGCACATACTTTGAAGGGTTTGTTTCTTTGTATATGCTAAGTCGTCACGACATAGGACAGGCATTTTTACAAAACTTGAATCACTTCGGATTATTTCAAAGTAAATAATCTATTTTTCACGTAATTGTGTTAATCTTTCTTTTATCTCAATAACCTTTTCCAGAATAGGTAATTTTTCTGTAATACCATCAAGCATGTTTTTCTTTTTAAGAACTATTCCACCTACAGCTATTGCAACTGGTATAACAATGAAGAGTGGATTGATGCCGGCTATGCTAAATCCTCCAGTATTTGTACCTGCAGATTGGACAGATGCGCTTTCAGAGTTCAAAGGAGGTTTTACAGTAATGTCTTTGTTTACTGTAATTATGTCATATGCCCCGCCTGAAACACTAGCTTCAATACTTACTTTATTTGGATCATCAGAAATAAGTGAAACCATAGCTTTGCCATCTTTGTTTGTCATAGAATCCATGTTCTGAATTTTACCACCCTGTACTTTCCAGTCTACTTTCAACCCACTTAATGGTATAGCGTGATATTGTACTGTAACAGTTGCATCAAAATTAGAATTCGAGTCAACAAAGTCAGTTGAGGAAATACTTGCCTCAGGAGTTAGACTTGTTATATCAACATCAAATTTTGATAGTGGAAGCTCACTTGTTAGAACAGAAATTTCGGCTTTACCAGCACTCTTTGCGTCTGTATCAAAAAATGAATAATAAGTTCCTTTTTTAATTACTACACTTTCTGGCACATTTAATACTGAAGGATCGTTTGAAACAAGTTTAAACTCCATATCATTATCAGCAAAGACTGGAAGTTGTTGGCTATCAAGTAATTCAATTGAGAAAGTGTTTTTTACATTAGACAGTAATTTGTCAGAATGATCCAATAATAGTGCGGCAGGTTTAGAAGACAGGCTTTGTAATGAGATGCCGCTTACATAGCTTCCAGCAGTAACAGAAATGCTATTAGTGCCTTCTTTCAATAAGTTTGAATCCAAAATCATTAATGATTGTCCTTTAGGAAATACTTTGGATTCTGATTGAATGAAATCTATTGGTGAGATTAAAGGATTCAAATCTTCAATTGAATATGCCAAGGCTCCATCTTGTGACATGTATAACGAGAGTGGAAAATCAGTATGTGAAAGCACTTTGGGTATAAGCGGATCTGTAACAAGTTGCAATGTTGTTGTTGTCGTTGCTGGAGAAATTGTTGGAGTGATTGTTTGAGGAGGTTCTGTTACAACGTTTAATGTGACTTGGTTTGGTTGTGTAGTTTTTTCAACGGTACCAAATACTGGTATGGCACTATCTGCTTTGTTTAATTTTATAGCATCTACAGAAAGAGAAACTGAGTCGGATGAATCAGCTACGATTTGAATATCTTGACTTGCCAAGACAGGATTTCCATCGTTGTCTTGTAGGTGTAAAATTCCAATTAGCTCTTTTTGTCCTGTAGCCAATATTGGCAACAAATCTACCTTTGCAGTCTTAACATCAAATATTACAGAAGATACGGTTGATAATTGTGCTGGCCCTGAAACTTGATAACCTTTTGCAGAAATGTCAACATTCCAAATACCAGTCAATCCCGCGTTTACAGCTACTGGAATGTATCCCCAATAGGAACCTTTCTTAATTATCAGAGGAGAATTGGCTGAAATTAATTGAGATTGTCCACTTGTATGTACGAGTTCAGTTCCTGATGAATTTGTAACTTGTACATTAACAGGAATGTCTTCTTTTGCCTGTACAGGAATTCCACTAGAGTCATGAAGTTGAACTACAACATAAGCATAAGATGCTATACTGCTAGTAATTTTGTTTGGGTAGACATATACTTGAATTGTTGAGGGGTTTGATGCTGTTGTACTAATAGTAATAGAGCTACTCACTGTTTGCATTGATGATGAAGCTGCAGATATCTGCACATTTCCATTTTGTTTTATTTCGAATTGACCAATCGCAAAATAATCACCCTTCTTTATTACAAGTTGTGTATTTTTCAAATTTACAATATTATTATCAGATGCAGACAATGTTACAACAGTGTCATCAAGTGCTGGAATTGGAAACCCGTCATTATTAGTAAGTTCTACTGCCGCATATCCTTGTCTTGGGCCTGTAGTCATAAATGTACTAGGTGTTGTTTTTAGAAGAAGTTTTGCTGGAATGTTACTATTTTTATAAACTGTTATCTGAAATTCTTGTGAGGAAAAACCAGGAGCTGCAATTGCAATCTTTGCAATACCTTCTCCAGATGCTTTTATCTTTACATTAGTTACAAAACCATTTTTATCTTGCTCTGTTCCTAATATCTTGATGATAGATGAATCTGAGGAAGTTGCAATTAGTTTTTCAACAATATTAGAACCCGTATCGCCAACAGCATACACTTCTATCACACCCTCAGTATTTTCCATAATTTTATTTGGTATTACTCTATAGCCAAGATCACCGGCAGTTTGTCCATAAGCTCCGCTAGAAAATATAATAACACTTAGTATCGCCAGAGCTAGAACTATCTTCAAACTAATTTTTTGTATCGTAAATTATAATATAAGAAACGGTATGACACATGAAATGACATACTCATGAATGCTTTAGCAAGGAATTGAAATTGAGCAGATGTAACTGAATTAGACCGATACAAACCATTGTGATAATAACTAACATAATAGAATACATAAAACCTCCCGAATATGCTCCTTTTGTAATCTTGCCTATGAACAAGCCAGATAACCAAGCCTGTAAAATTAATGCTATGGATACCGTTCCTATGAATGAAGATGGTTTTTGTTCTACTGGTTGTGTTTCTTTATTTAGATTTTTTTCCTCGTTAATATTTGCAAATGAATCTAGGGTAAGCAATGTTGTAAACCCAGTTACCGTAATTATCATAAATCCCACCATTACGTATACTTTTAACTCCTCACGTTTATTTTTCTCAATATCATGAATTTTCTCGCTAGCATCTGCAAGAGAATCAAGACTGTTTACATTTCCACCACCTGCTGAAATAATTTCAAATAAAATTTTAAAGGTAATCAGAACCTGAAAATTCTTTATTTCCTTTTCCAATACTTCATAAATGTTAGTTAATACTACTCCCCATTCTAGTTTATTTGCAACCATATTTGCAAGACTATTAAAAGATTTGAAATCTTTTCTTTTGCATGCACGTATTATGCATTTTTCTGGCCCCATGCCTGCCTTTCGAGCTTCTGTAATATCACGTAAGATCAATGGTGTGGAAGTTTCAGCATCAATGTTTAGTCTATAAATTTTCATAAATTTCAAAGTAGGCCAGATAGAAGCTGCTATTAACGACGCACCTAAAATATATGCATCTATTTGTAAACTGGCAAGAGCTTTTGTCAAAATCAAAATACTTGCAACAAGTACACATGGAATTCCAAATTTAATTATTTTTTTAGCCTCAACTTCTTGAATACTTGAATTTATCATGCCTTTCACTACTATCAGAAAGAATAGTGAAATAATTGGACCAATTATCAAAAGAATGTATGATGGCGGATCACTGTTTGTTTGAGTTTCTCCACCAGTAAGAGGATTTGATCCTATTGCAGACATCAATATGAAAACAGCTAGAACTACAATTTGCATTGTAAGCCATCCATGAATTACACCGGCTAGCTTTTCTACCCCCAGTTTTTCCTTATTTTGAAGGACGTCATAAGCACTTTTCATTTTAGTTTTTAAATAATTTGCAACATTTCCTCCACTTTGAATGGCAGAAACATATCCAGAAAGAAACTCCCCTAGTAATCTTGATGCCTGTTTATCCTTTGTTTCTGTTATGGCAGTCAACGGATCAACTCCAAGGAGGTCTATTCTTTTAAGAATCTTAATTGATTCTATTCTCATCATGGGTAAAAGTCGCATTTCTTTAATTTTCTGAAAAATAGTAAATGGTCCAAAACCACTTGCAGCTAAAAGGGAGACTATTGTTATAAAGTAGGGCAGCTCACGTTCTATTTTCTGGCTTTGTTTTTTTTGTGCCTCAGCTTTATCAATATTCTTTAGAGATAACATGATTATAGTTCCGCCTCTATTTGATTCATAAGAGATTTCGGATCTCTATAGTATTTTCCGATTACCTCTGCGACTTTTTTGTAATCTCTAATATCATGCTCTGACATCCATTTTAAGATTAAAATTCGTTTTTTGTATTCATCTAGTACTTCGTCAATTTCTTTTCCTCCTGCATCTGCAAGTCGCTTAAATAAAATGCTTTCACGCAAATCATCTGAAAAATGATCACTCTTTGGATTCCATGCAAATGCATTATGAGATGACGCTGAGCTTGTAATTTCGGAAACTGTGATGACTCTTCTACTACTTTGGCCTGTGGAATTCTCTTTGATCCTTTTTACAACCAATGCGCAGTTCATCAAGGAAACATAAGAAGCAGGAATGTCCATAGGTTTTTGTTGTAGTCTCTTAATTGCAGATTCCAAGCTGTCTGCATGCATGGTACAGAGTCCTCCGTGACCTGTTGCCATAGCCTGGAACATGACGTATGCTTCTGAACCTCTAATTTCTCCAACTATGATATAGTCTGGCCTATGTCTAACACCTGACTTGATAAGATCGTACAGTCCAATTTCTCCCTCGCCTTCTAGACCAAAACCTGTTCTTGAAATTAGTGTAAACCAGTTTTCATGGTTGATGTTTATTTCAGAGACATCTTCTACTGAAAATATTTTGTAATCAGGATGCACAAGACCGGTAATTGCATTAAGCAAAGTTGTCTTTCCACTTCCTGTAGGACCTATTACAATAAAAGACATCTTTGCCTCAACTAACATCCACAGATAGGCTGCAATTTCAGAATTTATTGTTCCAAATTTTATAAGATCTACCATGGTATATGGATCCTCTTTGAATTTTCTTATGGTAAAGCTTGATCCTTTTGGCGTGATTTCTTTTTGATATAATACAGAAATTCTATGGTTCCCTTGTAACGCAAGATCTGCAATAGGAAATGCCGCACTTACATGCTTTCCTGCCCTAAAGACAATTCTTGATACAAACGCGTTTAGTACGGCATCTGTGCCAAAACGTATGTTTGTAGGAATGCTGTCATAACTCCTATGCCAGATGTAAATTGGTTTTTCTGGGCCGCTACAGCTGACATCTTCAATGTTTATGTCATGCATCAGAGGATCGATAATGCCAAATCCGCTCACATCTCTTTTGAGATAATATTTTACCTTCTCTAAACTTGTGTTTGAATTTGCTGCAAACATTTTTTCATTCTCACTTAATATTCTGGTGAGGTTCTCATCAAAGGTATCGTCAACATTTTTCTCATTATGTGACTCTAGACTCTCTTCTAATAGGCGATATAGGGTTTCATAGATTTGTTTCTCCTGAATATTTAGTTTTAATTCATCAACAAAATATAGATAATTAGATTTTTCTTCGTTATACAAGATATCAACATAGCTAAATGGAGGCAATAATGGATACTTGTTTACTACTCTATAACCGGCTGGAATTTGAACCTGAGATTCATCTAAGAGTTCCTGACCGAATGAGGTATCAGATAGTTGTGTTAATTTTTTTTCTTTCATTTAACCACCAAAAATAAAAAATAAAGGTTGTAGGGCATTGTAGTCCCCCTACTTGGATGCAACAGTTACTGATTGCGGTGCTCCCACTTTGCCTGCATAGACTGCGACACTGCTTGCGGAACCTGCATCTACAGTTGTCAATAGGTTTAGTGGCACCTTAAAGTAGATGACTGCTTTTTCACCTGGT
>DASSAF010000217.1:0-7935 GCA_035685565.1 Nitrosopumilaceae archaeon
AGATAAGTTGAGACATTTCCCAATCCTATTCCTATCAATATCAAATACTGATACATTGAAGGAAATACACCTATCATAGCAAATGGTACTGCCCAACACAATCCATTGATTGCTTTTATGGGAGTAGACCAGTTCACACTATTTTTCATTCGGCCCCTGATAGATGAAATTATTTTTTTCCATCTGCCAAAAATAGTTCCAAAGGTAACTCCAAAACTTCCAAACCAAACCATGACATAATAGTAAGTTGGATCATTTTGTTTGAATACAACTTCACTTAGAACTGATGCAGCCCCCACTGATATTGAAACACCAATAAAAAGAAGCCCAAATGCACGCCTTACTTCAAGCGGAGTTTGTTGCATAAAGAATAATTGATTTTATTTTTATGATAATTTAAAAGTTTAAAATTTGTTATTTGAACTAAAATAAAGGACTATTTCTCTTGATCATCATACATGTCTGCCCAATGTGTTCTTTCTTCCATCTTTAAACCAGTATTAACGCCTTCGGCTTTTATTTTTATGAATTCAACTGCCCTTTCTGCCTCGTTTTGTATGTCATTTGTAATTTTCCCGGCCATAAGGCCTGCCATTCCTGTGAATTTATAATTTAATACGACTTCAATGTATGTAGTATTATTTTTTGAAGTAAGAAAGATATCCTTTGTACCCTTGATTATTCCCTTGGTCCATTCCGTATGTATTTGTTCATTTGGATATAATGTAATTATTTGGAGACATTTATTGGTCTTGGCAAGTAAGACTTCACGTTTTACTATGTTATTTTCATGAGAAATGTTTCTTATCGATGTAATTGCGGTCCAAAACTTGGAATCATTATCAAGGTCAGATATAACTTCCCAGACCTTGTTTACGGGAGCATTAATCTCAATAGCCGCTTTTATTTCTACCATGTGATTATGGTGTCACCTACATGATATATATTTTAATTATCAAAATGTGCTAAATTTCAATTCGCTGGGTTTATTAAAATTCAAAATAGTTGAATATTGTGAGTTATTCAAAAAAACCGCTTGTTGGAATAATCATGGGCTCAAGTTCAGACAGCAAAATAATGAAGGAAGCAGCTACTGTATTAGATGAATTCCGAGTAAAACATGAAGACCAAATAGTCTCTGCTCACAGAACACCAACAAGGTTATCAGATTATGCAAAACATGCTGAAAAAAACGGATTCAAAGTCATAATTGCGGGAGCCGGAGGTTCGGCACATCTTCCAGGAATGATTGCGTCTCACACTATCATTCCAGTAATAGGTGTACCAATAATGGTGTATAACGACAAGTCTAGTGATTCTGACCGCTTCAAGTTCTCTGCGTTTGGTGGACTGGACTCACTTTTGTCCATATCGGAGATGCCAACTGGTTCCCCAGTTGTAACTGTTGGAGTAAACAAGGCTACAAATGCAGGACTATATGCTCTAAAAATACTTGCTAATGAGTTCAGCGATCTTCAAAGAAAACTCAAACAGCATAAACAAAAACAACATCATTCAGTGCTTAAAGAATCAGATGAATTAAAAAAACTAGGATTAACTAGGTTTACAAATAAAAAATTCAAGAAATAGTTTTTCTTTTAATTGTTCAATAAAACCAACATGAGGTTGATTTTTCTACAAGTTCATATTGGAACCCAATTAGGCAGTTATAGGCACATATAAAAAACTAAATCTCAACACTGTATTTTGTATACCGTATTTTGTATACCGTATTTTGTATACAGTATTTTATCATTTCATACTTATAAAATGTAAATAAAACAAGCAGATGAAATTTTACAAATAAATGTAATCTTTTATTACATACACAAATACATGTACAAATTTTCTTAATACGATGTGTTAGAGTTGACTTCTGGAAAAATTTCGACAGAGGAAATGTGGAATGTCATTAAACAATATGGGTTTGATCGCAAATCTCTGGACCAATCGCGTCCAACCAACACTGAAGTCTTGAAATTATATAACATGATTAAGAAAAGTAAGGAAACGCAAAGAGATCGTGAAACGATCATGCGCTTAAGAAAACATGTTGAAAAATTGAAAAACCATAATGAATCTACAGAAAATTGAAGAACCCAAAATTATGGTTTCTTTTTTGACTAGTGTTATTTACTATTGAAAAGTTTGTACAAGATCCATTTGTGATTAATCGTTGCTCAGATTAGTTCACATTTTTATTATTTCGTAGATAGGCAAGCCAGTACATGATTCCAACAAAGACAGAGCCTCCAACAATATTCCCTAAGGTAACTGGCAGTAGATTATTAAATATGCCCACATAATCAAGATGAGAAGTATCTACTGTTACCTTCGCTGTTTGCATTGCTAACAATAATGAAGGGTCATTTTTTATCATTGATGCAAATGTTAAGAAGTACATGTTTGCTACACAGTGTTCAAATCCCATGGCTATAAAAGCCGCAGTTGGAAACATTATTGCCAAGATCTTGTCGCTAACCTTTTTGCCGCTAGCTGCAAGATATATGGCTAAACAGACAAGGCTGTTACAAAGAATTCCCAAGAAAAATGCATCGACAAAACCAAGACTTACCTTATGACTTGCTATCATCAATGCTCTTATTCCAAATTGATAGTCATTGTTGGTCCAAGCTCTGCTCATGTAGAGAACGCTTGCAGTTGCAATCGACCCTACAAAATTTCCAACATATACTAGTATCCAATTTCTCAGCAGCTTGGTTGCTTTTAGTTTTCTGCTTGCAATGTTCATTATGCCCAAAGTATTTCCTGTGAACATTTGTGCACCAGTGATGACTACAAACATAAGCCCCATGCTAAATAACAAACCGCCAAATATTTGCGTAAAAGTACGAGTTACTATGATCTGACTTGTGGCAAACGTAAAGTAAACCCCAGCAATAGCAATTAATGCTCCAGCCAATATTGCAAGCATTAACGTTGAAAAGGTATTCGTATTTACTTTTTGCAAATCGGCCCGTGCTACTTTTTCTGCTGTGTCCCTAGGAGATAATAAATCAGAAGGATCAGTTGGTATAACACTAGGTGTTTCTCTAATGTTATTATGGAATTCTAAGCCTCGCATACTATCATCAACATTAAAGGTTCCCAAATCTATGGCAAGAGCCATTTCTTTTGCATGATCTATTATCATTTTAGCTTTGGTTGTACTTGTATGCGCAATTTGTTCTCCTTTACCCAAATCTTGCCTGCCAAGAATTATTTTAAGTGCATCATTTTTAGGATACATCTGTTTTGCTAACATTCGCACTTCAAAAAGAGATTTTAATAATAAATTTACATCATGGTTATTTTTTATTAAATCACAATCTTTCTCTATGAGATTTTGAATCTTTTCTCTTAGTTCAGAACCGCCATCACGCTGCATTAGGCACAAATGTGATAACTTGCTAATAAAGGAAGAGATGTAAATTTTTGTTTTACACAATTATATAATTACGTGGTTCAATATTTAGTATGACAGATTCAAATATGAACAAAAAAATCCAATCATGTGAAATAATTCATGAATATGATACAATGAATGATAATCAAATGAATCATGGAGAGATACAAAAATGAAAGTTCTAGGCATAGATGATAATTCTGATATCAACATGCTCCTTGGAACTGTTTTAACTGCATCTGGACATGAATTTACTTCTGTAACAGACGGAAGAGAAGGAATCAAATTAATTAAACAAAATCCGTATGATGTCATACTTTTGGACTTGGCTATGCCAGAATTTAGTGGATTTGATGTTTTGAATTCCTTAAAAAAAGAAGGAATGATTGAAAAACAAAAGATCATACTGCTTACTGCATCATCAATCACAGATGAAGAAATCAGTGAATTATTAAAAACAGGAGTTCGATCATATCTTAGAAAGCCACTAGATATTGATATTTTTGTAGAAAAAATTCAACAGGTTCACAGTGGCCAATGAATGAAAAAAAACGTTTAAAGTCCACCAATAAAAAATCGGACAAGGTCAAAGAGAACGAAAAGCATTTACAAAAACAATTGACTCAGCTTAAAAAATCAAATAATCTTCTTGCCATAGTGGAACAAAAATATAAGAATGTGTATGATAGTACTCCTATTTTATTGCGTACTGTTGGAATAGATGGCATCATTAATGACTGTAATGAGGCATATGCAACAAGTCTTGGCTATACAAAAAAAGAGGTAATAGGAAAGTCGATTTATGAACATACTGCAGAAAGAAGCATTGAAGATATGAAGAATAATTTTAAAAATTGGACAAAAAATAAAGAAGTCACACAGTGCGAAATTTGGATGAAAAGAAAAGATGGAAGTATTTTTCCTTGTTTGTTAAAAGGAGGGAGTCTATACGATGAGAAGGATAATTTGATTGGAAGAACTGTAGCATTAACTGATCTAACAGAAACATATTATGTGAAAAAAAAGTTTGAAGAAAACCAGAAAGAATTACATGCACAAGTAAATCAGCTAGTGAAATCAAACACACGACTAGTAGTAGCTCAACAAAGATACAAGACGCTGTATGAAAAATCACCTGGTTTATTGAGGACTATTTCTTTAGAAGGGACTATCTTAGAGTGTAATGAGACATATGCAAAAGCTCTTGGATATACAAAAGAAGAGGCAATAGGAAAGTCGATTTATGAACATACTGCACAAATAAGCCATAAAATCATGGAAGATAATGTAATAGAATGGAGGAAAACTCGTGAAGTTTCACACTTAGAAATTTGGATGAAGAGAAAAGATGGCAGCGTATTCCCCGTTTTGATGAGCGGTGGAAGTCTTTATGATGAGAGTGGCAATCTGGCAGGAAGGACTGTAGTATTAACTGACCTAACAGAAATTCATGAAGTAAGAAAAAAACTTGAACATGATGAAGCTCGCATAAGATCACAGTTTGAGGAACTTAGAAAATCACATGGGCGGCTTAAACTATTAGAACAAAAATATAGAATGCTGTATGAAAAATCACCTGGTCTTTTACGTAGTATTACAATAGAAGGAATTCTCATGGATTGTAATGAAACATACGCACGTGCTCTTGGATATACAAAAGAAGAGGTAATAGGAAAGTCATTTTATGAACATACTGCAGAAAGGAGTATAGATGATCTAAGGGAAAATCTTGAAGCGTGGCAAAAAAGTCAAGACGTAGCCCGAAAAGATATTTGGATGAAAAGAAAAGATGGACGTATCTTTCCTGCTCTGCTAACTGGAGCTAGCTTATATGATGAAAATGATAAGTTGATAGGAAGGACCGTAGTATTAACTGATTTAACAGAAGTTTATGAAGCAAGAAACAAATTAGAAGAAAAGGAAAATATGATAAAAGAGCAGTACGATGAACTCAAAAGATTAGACATTGCAAAAGAAGAATTCACCTCAATGATTTCACATGAACTAAAGACTCCACTCACACCAATAATGGGATGGTGTCAAGCTCTCAAAAATCCAAAAATAATGGGACAAATTAATCACGCACAAATAATGGCCATAGATGCAATTCAATCAAATGCAATCAAACTCAAAGATCTGGTTAGTGACATGTTGGATGCTCAAAAATTAGATATGAAGAAAATGAAATTTGATCATAAAGATGTTGATGTGACTGAATTGATGAACTTCACATCAAAGAATCTTCTTATTGCCATGGAGGCAAAGCATATTAAATTTATAAATTCGACTACGGAAAACTTGATGTTAAAGAGTGACCGTTCCAGACTAGAACAGGTTTTAAACAATCTTATTCTTAATGCAGTTGACTTTGTATCTTCTGAGGGAGGAATGATTGAAATGAGAGCAGAAAGTAATGAGGATAAAATTCTATTTCTGGTCAAGGATAATGGTATTGGAATTCCAAAAGAAAAACAGCATCATCTTTTCACACAATTCTATCAGTTAGATACTTCTGCTACCAGAAAACACGGTGGATCTGGTCTTGGTTTGTCAATATGCAAAGGTATTGTTGAGGCATTAGGCGGAAAAATTTGGCTGGAAAGTGACGCTGGTAAGGGAGCCACTTTTTATTTCACTATCCCAATTGGCGTAAAATCTGAAATTTTGAAGATTGAAGAACAGAATCAATTTTCAACGATCTAAAATCACCCAAGTCATATTTTTCCGATTATGAATAAATTCTCAAAATCTTATTTATTGTTTAATACCTACATATCACACAAGGAGTATATTCATGAATAATCTTGATAGGTTTAGAGAAGAACTTCTTGCGTTATTCTCACATGAATTGAAAACTCCATTAACTCTGATAACAGGATGGTGTCAAGTTCTAAAAGATCCTAAAATAGTAGGAAAGTTAAATCCGGAACAATTACGTGCACTAGATGTTGTATCAGGTAGTGCGTCAAGATTAAGGAATGAAATAGATGACATACTTGATACCAATAAATTGATTTATGGAACAATGTTATTTTTATTTGAAGACATAGAAATAAGTAAATTTATTCAAAGAATTATCAGAAGAATGGAATCTGTTACAAAAGAAAAAAATATCCGCGTTGTAAATCTATCTAAGAAAAGAATACTACTACGAACAGATCCGTATAGACTAGAACAAATCATAACTAATCTTGTTTTTAACGCAGTTGATTTTGTACCAAAGAATAATGGCATTATCACAATAGGCACAAAAGAAGAGAAAGAACAAGTCGTATTCTTTGTGATGGACAACGGAAAAGGAATACCCAAAAAAATGCAGGAGAAAATATTTGAAAAATTAATCCAGGAAGATTCAACTTATAGAAGAAAACACAGTGGATTGGGCTTAGGATTATTTCTATGCATGGGCATTATAGAATCGCTTGGGGGGAAAATATGGGTTGAAAGTAAATTGAAAAAAGGTTCCACGTTTTATTTCACCCATCCTAAATATGGAAATACAGGTAAATTTTCTTTATTACGCCAAAAGTCGCACATGGCTATCTCTGAATTGTATCAATTCACTCAAAAAAAAATTCATCATGAAAGAGAGCAAGAAATGATTAGACGTTTAAGAACATATGTTGAGAAAATGAAAAAGAGTTAATTTTAAAAATCAAGTGAAAAAACAAATCAAGAGAAAAAACACAGTCATTTTCAATTTTTACGACACGTATTTGTAATTAGAATTTATCACAAATGAGAACAAAAAAATGATCATCCATTTAAGATTACATGTTGCAAAGATAAACAAATCAATCAATCTTGGAGATCATCACATTCAAGAATCAAAAATTTTCGATCACAAACACATTTTATGGTTTGAATAAATCATGTTCCCAATATGATAACTAAAATTCTTTTAATTATGAGAAATTCATTGTAATTGTAAAATTGTCAAAATTATGCTAGGTATTAGAGGTTCGCTTTTTGGACTAATTGCCTCTATACCCAATCCTTCGTCCGCTGCCTCTACTGACATCATGATATTCAGCTTATCATTTTTGTTTATGCGTACAACTGTTTGTGTGACAATCACATCCTTTTGTGAATGATCCTTTAGTACCGCTCTGACATTAGAATTACGTACATCCACACCATTTACTTTCATCCAAAAATCTATCCAACGCGGTTTGTCACCTACTAACTTGGCAATTTGTAAACCGGCAATGACTAGATACATGCCTGATTGTTTTATAGTCACATCACCTTTTTCATTAAAATCTATAGGGTGTTCTTCTCCAAATGTATCTTCCTGAGAATCTAATATGATTTTTACAGGAACTAAAACGGTTGGTCTTTGAGTTATAGAAGACGAAAATTGCCCAAATGCTTTCAATTCTGAGATCACCATTTTGCTAACGAGTTGTTGTAAAAAATACTTAAACTTATCTATTCATGTTTACAATTTCATCATACATTTCAACATATTAAAAATAGTATCCATACTACAGAAGAATAAAACATCAATGTCGAATATCTAGATGAGA
>DASSAF010000218.1:0-1638 GCA_035685565.1 Nitrosopumilaceae archaeon
GGAGGAGGAAATGAGAGTTTTGGTCAAGGTGGAGGAAAAGATGTGTCAAAACTAAAAGATGCATTAATTGCTGCAGAGCAATCTATTTTGGAAAAGTGATTTTTTGACAGATTGGTCATCTATAGAATCCAAATGGAGAAAAATATGGCATGATGAGAAATATTTTGAGTCAGATCCAAACTCACAAAAAAAATTCTTTGTTACAGTAGCATATCCATATCCAAATTCCCCACAGCATATAGGTCATGGGAGAACCTACACTTTAGCTGATGTTCATGCAAGATTCATGCGTATGCGTGGTTACAATGTACTTTTTCCAATGGGCTTTCACTATACAGGAACTCCGATTCTTGGCATGGCAAGACGTGTTCAAGAAAATGACAAGGAACTAATCGAAGCATTTAGAACACTATACAAAGTTCCAGAAAAAAATATCAAGGAATTTTCTGAGCCAGTAAAGATTGCAGATTATTTCCATCAAGAAATAAAATCAGGAATGATAGAGATGGGTTACTCGATAGACTGGAGAAGAGAGTTTACTACTATAGATCCTGTCTACAACAAATTCATCGAGTGGCAGTTTAGAAAGCTGAGAAGTAAGAATTTAGTCATTCAAGGATCACACCCTGTTGGTTGGTGTCCAAAAGACCAAAATCCAGTATCGCAACATGATACATTAGGAGATGTAGAACCAAGTTTTACAGAGTATATTCTCATCAAATTCAGATATGACAAATACATTGTACCTACTGCCACACTTAGACCTGAGACAATATTTGGCGTAACAAATCTATGGATAAACCCACAAGTTACGTACAAGATTGCCAACGTAGATGATGAAACATGGATTGTTAGTGCAGAATGCGCAAGAAAGCTAGAGTTTCTCGATAAAAAAGTCAAAGTAACAGGTGAGATAAAGGGCTCTGAACTTGTAAGCAAAAAAGTCAAAGTCCCAGATAGAGATGAAGGGATTCTAATACTTCCTGCAAGTTTTGTCAGAAGTGAAAATGGGACTGGAATTGTAATGTCAGTACCAGCACATGCACCATTTGACTATCAAGCTTTGGAAGACATCAAAAAGTCAAGTAATGATCAAAATCTTGCATCCATTGCAAGGACGATTTTGCCAATTTCTATTATACAAACTGAAGGATATGGAGAAATTCCTGCTAAGGAAATTACTGAAAGATTCCAAATTGAAAACCAAAACAATCCCAAACTTGAAGAAGCAACAAAAGAGCTTTATGCCAAAGAATTCTACGGAGGAAAATTAAAACAAAACACTGGAAGATTTGCACAAAAAACTGTTGCAGACGCCAAAGAGGAAGTCAAAAAATGGATCCTACAAAGTAAGAATGCAGACATTTTATTTGAACTAAATGATGGACCAATACGTTGCAGATGCGGTTCCGAGTGCGTAGTAAAATTACTCAACGACCAGTGGTTTCTAGATTATTCTAATAAAAAATGGAAAGATGATGCACATCTATGGATAAATGAAATGAAGATACTTCCAGAAGAGATACGAGGAGAATTCAATTATGTTGTGGATTGGCTTCGAGAAAGAGCATGTGCAAGACAACATGGTCTTGGCACAAAATTACCCTGGGACAAGGATTGGATAGTTGAAAGTTTGTC
>DASSAF010000219.1:0-5977 GCA_035685565.1 Nitrosopumilaceae archaeon
CAGTTAACATAATTACTTCTATTCCCATATTTTTCAAAGCGTTCAAAGCTTCCTTTGCACTTGGTTTTGGAGCATCAATCAGTGCAATAAGGCCAATTAAGGTCTTATCCAGTGCAACTAGAACAACAGTCCTTCCATCATTTTGAAGTTTAACTATGGATTCTTCTGCAGATTTTATGTCAACCTGCTCATCTTCCATCAAGCTTGGGCTACCGACAAGTATGTTATTACCATTGTAGGTTGCCTTGGCTCCTCTACCTGGAACCACAAAAAATTCTGAAGGATCTGCAATGGTGATCTTCAGTTCATTTGTTTTTTGTATTATTGACTTTGCAAGCGGATGCTCAGAGTTCTTTTCTGCTATTGCCGCAAGCTCAAGCATTCTGTTGTTGCCATTGCTGATGTCATTGTTGTCTCCTGACGCCAATGCTATTTGTTTTAGGGTTAAAAGTTCAGTAACTTGGGGCAAGCCTTGAGTTAATGTTCCCGTCTTGTCAAATACTGCGACATTTATCTTTCCAAGCATCTCAAGTGAATATCCATCCTTGAATATTACACCATTCTGTGCGCTCTTGCTCATTCCAACCATCACTGCAGTAGGAGTAGCTAACCCTAGCGCACAAGGACATGCAACAACAAGTATGGCAACTGACGGAATCAAAGCAGTTGCTACAAGATGTTCTCCTGCAGGTGCTACAAAATACCAAGCAACAAATGTTGCAAACGCTATTGCCATAACGATAAATGCAAAATATCCCGCAACTTTATCCACCATTCTTTGCATTGGCGGCTTTCTTCCCATTGCATCTTCTACTAGCTTGACTACCTGTGCAAGCATAGCGTCAGAACCTACCTTGGCAGCTCGAATTAGAAGGACACCTTCCTTGTTTATCGTCCCCCCTATTACCTCGTCTCCAGGTTTTTTCTCAGTCGGCATTGATTCTCCGGTAATCATTGATTCGTCAACTGCGGAATTTCCCTCAAGAACTATGCTGTCAACTGGAATCTTTTCCCCAGGTCTTACGATTACCACGTCGCCTGGCTTGAGGAGTTCTATTGAGGTCTCGATTTCTACTCCGTCCTTTTTAATTTTTGCAGTCTTTGGCTGGAGCTCAAGCATCTTTCGAATTATTGATGATGCCTTGCCCTTGGTTTTATTTTCAAGATATTTACCAAGAATTATGAAAGTGATGACTAGAGAAGATGCATCATAATAGATGTTGTGCCAAGCAGGTGTGGGAAACGTGTTGAAGACACTGAACAAGTATGCTGCAGTTGTACCTGTAACAACTAGAGTATCCATATTTGCAGATTTCATTTTCGAAATTCTGTATGCACCGATATAGAACCTGCTTCCTGTTACAAACTGCACTACCGTAGCACATACAAAAATTATGTAAGCTGCAGCTGCAGTGCCAGCCAACGGAACAAATGACATGTATTCAGAGTATCCTAGGATCATGACGGGTATAGTGAAAACCAGTCCGATCAGAAACAATTTTTTGAGCTTTGTTGCCTCTACTTCTTCAGATGATGCTGAAAGATCCTCGCTTAAGATTTGATAGCCACTTTTGTTTATGGTTTTCCGTATATCAGAAAGTGAGAGTAGAGCTTGATTGTATTCAACAAGAACCTGACTGTTTCCAAAACTCACTGAAGCAAACTTGACACCTTCAAGTTCTTTTAATCGTTTTTCTAATCTGCCTGCATCACTAGAGTCAGTTATTCCACAAATCTTTATGGTAAGTTTTTCGTAAACTACCTTGTATCCGATTTCTTCTATTGTCTTTTCAATGTTGGATAAACTCGTTAATGAAGGATCAAATTCTATCACGGCTTTTTCTGCAGCAAGATTTACCTCACATTTTGTAACCCCTTTGAGTTCTGAAACATAATTTTGAATAGAGTTAACACATCCTGCACAGTGCATTCCGCCTAATTTTATTGCGGTTCGCTTTGTCTGGCTTTCAGCTGCTACCGAGATTGTGCCTGTCATATATTACGATATAACACCAACGCGTACTTAATTCTAGTACTTTACAATTGTAAAGTGTATAATTTAGATAAGTCCAAGCCTAAGAATAGCCATGCCATTAAGACTTGATGAGATAGATCTAGCAATTCTCGAGTCTCTTCTTGAAGATGCAAGGAAATCTTTTCGCCAAGTATCAAGGGAGATCAACGTGAGCACACCTACTGTAATGAAACGATATGAGAGACTTGTTAATGTTGGTTTGATCAAAGCAGTTTCACTCAATTTAGATCTTGGAAAACTCGAGACAAAGACGAGCATTAGATTGGATCATTTGAGACAACAAACTCTCAAGAATCATAATATCAAGCTAGACAGAGGTATGCTTGTAAAAATTGCATGTGATTATTGCAAAGGACCAGTTCATGGTAAGCCAAGCATTCTTAAATTTGCAAATGTGGAGAGATTTTTCTGCTGCACATCATGCAAGGCTTTGTACAAAGAAAAATACAAGGGAAGAATTAAGACATTAGAATTACGAAATTAATTTTTGTCTTTGTACAATCTTACCGATTTAGCTATAAGATTCACACAGACCAAGTAAACTACAAACGATATTGATTGAGCCAAAGCAGACGAAAGATACGCCTCATAGTTATTGGTTAATAGATAATATTGTATCAACCATCTGCATATAACATAAATTATTTCACCTAACCCTAGTGAGGTAATAATTTTTAGTAGATCTGTCTTGAGCCTAGATTTGTCTAACTTGCCTGATTCTAAGAGATATTTCTTTCTATTGTCAATATAAAAAAAACCTGAAAATGCCGCATAATAAACTGATAAATCAACTGCGAGAGTTGCTGAGCTATTAACATATTTTGCTTGAATTGAGAATATTTGTGAGGCTATAGCAGAAATTGTGACAGACGTAAGGAAAGCAAGAAAAATATTCTTGTTTAGCATTAGATATTCTTTATACTGTTTTTTCACACATCATCTTTTCGTATGTTCCAAATAAATCACATTGCTAAATCAAAATAAGATTTTTGTATGACGATTACAGGTTATCATTATGGTTAAACTAAGTGATCTGAGAGCCTGTAAACAGTGTCATATGGTATATTTTAAAACCCCATCAGAAAAATGTGCACACTGCAACGCATCAACACAACAAGAAGAAGTAAAATTCGATTAAAACTTCTTTCGTTGTAAATTTTTGATCTTTATTATTTTAGATCTGGAATTATCCTAATTTTATGTGTAATTTACTAATTTCAGCCAAATTTGAATAATTGTCTAGAAATAGCGTTTAGCGATCAAATTATAAAAATTATTTTTTCACAGATCTGATTTCATGAAATTTTTCTGCAATTATAGCTAAAATTTGAATCTTATAGCATAGTATCATTTTATATTATAATGATCTCAAGTTGCACTTGAATGTTAACAGAAGCACTAACAATAGTAGCAATTGCCTCCTGTGGTCTTCTCACATGGACTGCAATGAAGAAATACCATTCAAAGATTGAAAACAGATTTCAAGAAATTGAATCGAGTACTGAACTTAAAGTGACAGAAAAAAGATTCAGAAAATAGATTCTACAGAACTATTTAGATATCCCTATGAGTTATTTTCTTCTTTTTCTTTAATATATCGATTATCTACACTTGTTTTCTTTCTTGTTACAAACGCATACACAAAGGAAACAGAGATTATAGTTACGGCAAGAACAGGTCCTGCCCACTCTGGCAATATGTCTGTCTTAGTAACAATTCCATATGATTCAAGGGAGGCGACAGCTACAGCGGCACCACTTAGAGCATAAGCCATGTATCTAAAACCTTTAGTATTGAATATTCTAGAAAATGCAGAACGAAGAATGATGCTGTCTAAGGTATCAACAGGTATCATTCCCATTGCAAAGAATCCCGCAAGAATCAGTGCTGTTTGAATTCCTGCAGTAGCTGATGCAACAGCAGACAAGGTTATTGCAGAAATTTGTGTAGCAGTATCAAAACCTAAACCAAAAACTAAACCAGTAACAAGAGCGGAACCAATTGGTCCTAGCACTCCAGTTTTATTTAGAACCTTGCTAGCAAGTATGGCTGAACCGCTTCTTCCCCATTTTTTCATGGCATAGATGTTGATGGCTCCAATTGTTCCTAGTGCTATAGCTCCTATTACACCACCCCAAAATGCAAGATTGTTAGTATTTGTAATGCTGCCAATTACATATATTATAAAAATCATTTCGGCTAGAACAGATATCATGTGACCAGAACTAAATCCTGCCCCTACCAAGCGAGATTTTTTTGTAGCGTTATGTAGTCTGACCAAATTATCAATTGCAGTTATATGATCTACATCAAGACCGTGCCTCATTCCAAGTATGAGCATCGTTGGTATTGATAACAAAATGAATGACCAAGCATCTACCACGATGAAAAACCTCCACCAGATGTTTTTGACATTATTACAAAACTTGATAGTAATACTATTTGCATGCAAATGATGTGAAATCTTTGTATAAAAATATGCCCTTAAAAAACGTAAACTACAAAATTTCTCTCACAAAGTTATACGTAAACTGCAAAAATAATTTTGTATAACAAATTTTTATACAATAATCTCTAAATGTGAAGATATCTTTGTTTAACAAAATTTCATCGAAATGGTTGGTGACATTAGAAAATATTATCTAGTAGAGTCTTGATTACGGACTAGTGGATTATCATAATTTTCATGGAAAAAACATTCCTCACATAGAAGTAAACCCAGATATGAAAATAGATGATCTTGTGGAAATTTATGCAAACTCGGGTTACAACGCAAGACAGCTTGGCGAAGCTGCAAAACTGTTCGTCAAAATGATTGAAGATGATGCAACAATATGTCTTACTATTGCTGGTGCCATGACCCCAGTTGGATTTGGAGGTCTGTTCAAATCTCTTATTGAAAAAGGATTTGTAGATTGGATAATATCTACAGGTTCTAACTTGTATCATGAGGATCATTTTGCATGGAATCTACCTGTAAAACAAGGGCATTTTGAGGTAGATGACATGATTCTTTATCAAAAAGACATTGTCAGGATAAGAGACGTCTATATCAAAGGTGAGGAAACGCTCAAGAAACAAGATTTGATTGTACAAAAAATGTTTGAAAATAATGCTATGGAAAAACCATTTACTACAGCAGAATTTGCAAACTGGATGGGTAAATATTCAAAAGAACATTCAAAACATCCAGAAAGAAGCTTTGTTGTTTCTGCGTATGATTATGATGTACCGCTCTACATTTCAACATTAAAAGACTCTTCACTTGCACTTGATCTGGCTCCTCTTAGGCTTGCCAATAAACCATTTGCGTTAGATTTTGTAAGAGAGATAATTGAACAGGCCGCAATTTTGTACAATTCGAAAAAGGCAGGAATTGTAGAGATAGGCGGCGGTGTACCCAAAAATACTGCACAACAGACCGGCCCACTATTAGATCAGATCTTGGGTCTAGGTCATGGAGGACAAAATTATATCATTCAGATTACCGACGCTAGACCAGATACTGGAGGTTTATCTGGTGCAACGCTTCAAGAAGGCAAGAGTTGGGGCAAGGTAAAAGATTCTCATGAGGATGTCATTGTAGTTTATGCAGATGCTACTATAGCATTTCCAGTTCTGTGTTTGTATGCACTAAGTAAGGAAAAATCACGAAAACCAAAACAGTTGTACAAGAAGTTAGGACAATATTATGAGGAACTTTCTAAAAGTTATTTTAACAAAAAGAAATCAGATAAACCATAAGCAGTGTTAATTGTTATTAAAGAAAGATTATTTAGAGAAGCAAGACTGCAGCTGCAAAGACTGTAGTCCATCTTCCTCTTGAATCCCCAATTGCACTCTGAGTGATGTTTCTAGTCTTGTATATTTGGCCAGATACTTTCCATTGTTGTCTTTTCTCATCCCAATTCTTGTCTACATCAAATGTTATTCCTAGAGAGG
>DASSAF010000220.1:0-4307 GCA_035685565.1 Nitrosopumilaceae archaeon
GCAATCTTTTTGCTTTTAAGAGTTCTAGTTCTTTGTCTTCCTCGCTCATCCCTTAATTACTCCAATTGGAACAAGTTTTACAACTTTGGTTGCGATTCCAAGTTCATGTGATACATTAGCTACTGCGTCCACGTCTTTGTAAGCCTCTGGTGTTTCTTCTACTATTCCTTCTCTTGTAAGAGCTTTGATGAAAATTCCTTTATCGCCAAGTGATTTTTGTACTTGTACATCAGTAAAATTGCGTCTAGCTGCAGATCTTGACATCATTCTTCCTGCACCATGTGCTGTTGAACCAAAGCTTAGATCCATTGAATTAGGTTGACCCAAGAGAATCCAGCTGCCAGTACCCATAGAACCGGGAATAAAGACAGGTTGACCCAAGTCTCGGTATTTTTGTGGAATTTCATCTCTTCCTGCTGGAAATGCTCTGGTTGCACCCTTTCTATGTACAACTACAGATTTTAGTTTGCCATCTATTTTGTGTTTTTCTACTTTTGCAATATTATGAGCAACGTCATAGATCAGTTTCATATCCAAATCTGCCTCTGATTGTTTGAATATTCGTTCAAAGGCTTTTCTTGTCCAATGTGTAATCATTTGTCTATTACTCCATGCAAAGTTTAGGGCAGCAAACATTGCTTTTCTATATGATTCCCCTTCTTCAGATGAATTTGGTACACATGCTAACTCTCTGTCTGCCAAAGTAATATTGTATTTTTGTAGTGCGTGTTCTGAAACTCTAAGATAATCACTACATACTTGGTGACCAAAGCCTCTAGAACCGCAATGAATCAAAATAGTAATTTGTCCTTCATTATAGATGCCCATCCTTTTTGCAGCTTCCTTGTCATGAATTTCTTGTACTTTTTGAACTTCAAGAAAATGGTTACCTGAACCAAGGCTTCCAAGTTGTGGAGCCCCACGTTTTCGTGCTGTTGGAGATACCTTATTTGGATCAGCGTTTTTTATTTGACCGTTTTCTTCACAGACATCTGCATCATCATTTGAACCATAACCGTGATCGATAGCCCAGCGCACTCCTTTTACTAGTACTTCATCAAGTTCTGAAAAATTCAATTTGACAGCTCCTTTTGATCCAACCCCGGATGGAATTGAATTGAATAGTTCTGTTACAAGGTCTTTGAGTTTTGGTCTTACGTCTTTTTCAGTGAGATTTGTTCGTATTAGTCTGACACCGCAATTAATATCATAACCCACGCCTCCTGGGCTAATCATTCCTTCTTCAGCATCCATTGCAGCAACACCACCTACTGGAAATCCGTATCCTTCATGTCCATCTGGTAAAACTACAACATGTTTTTGAACGCCTGGCAAAGTTGAGACGTTTATTGCTTGAGTAAGGGTTCTATCAGTCATCATTTTTTGCATTAATGCCTCATCTGCATATATCGTGACAGGAACTTTCATTCCTCGGTTTGAATCAGCTTCAATTCTATATTCCATATTACCAATTTTTTTTGGAATTAATGATACCATCTAGCTCTGAGAAAAGCGGATTTCTACACAATTTAAATCATAAGCAGATTGATTTTTTACCCAATCAATAACACTTTATATTATTTGAGAGGCTCTTTCTCTTACGAATATAGGTTTAAACAAAATAGGTTATTTTACAATCATGGCATTAATCATAATTTTGTCATCAGTAGAGTCAGACGCCCAAGCATATTCTACTATTTTTATTCAGAACACTATCATTAGCGGTAACGGATCTCCAATTCTTATTTACCGAGACTCTTATTCACCGACTTCAGTGGTTCATATTATTATCAATGCACCAGATTTTAATTCAAATCAATATGCAGTAGATACAATAGGAGATGATCCTGAGAACAAAATAATCATCTACACCAGAGAAAGCAGTATGCCTTACAGACTTGTTGAAACAGGAATGAACACAGGAGTTTTTGCAGGCTATGTGACTTTATCAGGAACCACATCAACTTGTTCACCAGTTTGCGGTCCAACAGACGGATTCTTGACTGCGTCAGGAGATGATGGTTTAACAGTTTCATTTACCTATGCAAAAGATAAAACAATTACTTCTACTTTGACAGGCTCAACAGAAGACAAAATCAACACACAATCAACACCCGAATTCGGATCACTGACAGGTCTTGTGATCACAATATCAATTATTGGTGTCATGGTATTTTCAAGACAATATAAAACAATTAACAAACCATGTTAGTGAACATTGTTACCGAAATCTAAAATAAAATTAGTTATATCACTTTTATTGATGAGAATGATAGTTAGGCAATTAAATAGAAAATCTGAACTACAAACTTGTAAGAACATATCAAAACAGCAATACAGATCAGAAATGGGAATGATTTCAGAGATTCTAGGTGTAACAATGGATAGTGGTAGAGGCGGAGCAATAATATCTTCAATAGCCAGAAGAGCCAATCTATCACATTATGCAGTAATTGAAAAATGTCAGAAGTTAATAGATGCAGGACTGGTAGAATCTTCAAATAACAATAGAAATCACACTTTTGCCATTACAGAAAAAGGAATACAATTTTTTCAAGAGTTGCAAAAATTCATAGAAATTGCGCGGTCAATAAAGATAAGATATTAAGTCGTCGATACAAAATCCTAATAATCTCCTTCTCTTTGTCAAAAATTAGTTCAAAAACATTGACGTAAGTAGGTTTATTTTCCTTATTTAGTTTAAATTTGTCATATGCCAATTTTACCAATTGACGGTGGACGATATGGCACCAAAGAGATGCGTGAAATTTTTGATGAAGAAAAAAAAATCCAATATCAACTTGAGATAGAGGCAACCACTGCAGAATCCCAAGCAGAGATCAGCATGATTCCAAAGGACGTAGCACAAAATATTGCAAAAATGGCACGCTCTGGCAAGGTAACTTCTAAGAGGATAAAAGAGCTTGAAGCAATAAGTGATCATGACACTGCGGCTTTGGTTGAAGCTCTAAGTGAATTGTGTAAACCTACAGCAAAGCCATGGGTACATTATGGTCTTACAAGTAATGACCTTGTAGATACAAGTAATTCTATGCAGGTAAGAGATTCATTTAAAATAATAGAACCAAAGGTTGCAAAGTTATCTATCATTTTAGCAAAGCTTGCAATGAAATTCAAAGACACTCCTGCAGTTGGAAGAACTCATGGACAACATGCAAGTATCATAGCATTTGGTTTAAAATTTGCAAATTGGGCTTCTGAAATGTCAAATCATGTAGACAGAATTGAAGAATGTAAAAAAAGAGTATTGATATGCAAAACTTTGGGTGTAGTGGGTACTGGCTCTCTGATGGGTTCAAAAGCACTTGATGTTCAAAAAAGAGTTGCAAAAAAACTCTCTTTGTATCCAGCTGATGTCACAACACAGATCATAGCGCGAGAAAAATATGCAGAATATGTATTTTGTAATGCATTGATTGGAGCAACATTAGAAAAAATTGCAGTTGAGATACGAAATCTTCAAAGAACAGAAATTGGGGAAGTTGCTGAGCCTTTTAAAAAAGGTCAGATGGGAAGTAGTGCAGTTCCCGTAAAAAGAAACCCTACAAAAAGCGAGCGTGTTACATCATTATCAAAAATACTGCGAAGTCAGATCAATATAGCATTTGAAAACATTCCACTATGGCATGAAAGAGATCTTTCAAATTCAGCAAATGAAAGATTCACCATTCCAACTAGTTCTATTTTACTTGATGAGATGTTAGAGGCGATGACCAAAATTATTTCTGATCTTTATGTAAACACAGAAAGAATAAGGAAAAATACAGAGATGACAAAAGGACAGATTTTTGCCGAATTTGTGCTTGATGCCTTGATAAAAAAAGGAGTTCCTAGATTAATTGCGTATAGAGATATCCAAAGAGTAGCTTTTGCAGCTTCTGATGCAGAAACTGAATTTTTAGACGCAGTAAAAAAAGACTCTGCAATATCATCACATCTTAACACCAAAGAAATAGAAGCTATTTTTGTTCCAGAAAATCATTTGGGTGCAGCAGACAAGATAATCAATAATGTCTACAAAAAAGTGCTGAAGACATCTTCTAAATTTGCTTGATCTTCATCAGTGTTTTATGTATAAGCGAGCCGTATTGAAGAGCTTTTTTATGTTTGTTTGAAGATATTTCGGGAACTCCAATTTTTAACGCAAGTTCTCGGATTATGTGTTTGCGCAAGAGATCATCAGAGTCATGTATTTTGTGTTTTAGTGGAATTTTTTTTGCAAAATCAATAAAATCTTGTAAAAGAAATGGTTGTATCACCACAACTCCAAATTGAGAAGCGATCAG
>DASSAF010000221.1:0-2779 GCA_035685565.1 Nitrosopumilaceae archaeon
GTTATTAGTCCAGGTCCTAGAATCTTAAAGTACGATTTGAATGTAGATAATCTTGATTTTGGCATCTATTATATGCGGCGTTAATTGTTAATATTATTTGAAGATAATCTTTCAAAGAAAATTACAACATAATCATTATTATATTGATTTGAGTTTGTAACCATATTTTCTTATTATTTTCTATCGTACATCATCACATGACTACAAAATCTTGCAAAACAAATCATTAATGACGATAATTGTGTCGCATAGACTTTGGATCTAATATTATTACTTTTCTTCCAAGAGAGTAATCGCTGCCACATTTTGGACAGTTAAAATTATTCCATCCTATTTGAGTAAGAACTATCTCTTCGTCTGAATGATTTGCGCATGTTAATCTTTGTTCCATGAAAAAGATAGGATATTTTTCTTAATAAGCAGGTGTACTAGATGGGATATGACAATTGAGTGTAGTTATGGATCATCAAGATGATGAGAGATTTAATGTTCATATATGATTATTTCTTAGTCATGTTATGAGACTAGAAGACAAAGTCGCAATAGTTACAGGTGCCTCAAGTGACATAGGATTAGAAATTTCAAAAAGATTTGTCGAGGAAGGTGCAAATGTTGTTTTATTAGGTAGAAATTTTGACAAACTTGAGAAATCGCGAAAAACAATAAAAAACTATGCCACAAAAACAGTTGGAATTCCATGTGATCTCACAAATGAGGCACAAGTATTACAGACAGTAGAGCAAGTTTCTGAACATTATGGAAAAATAGACATACTTGTAAACAGTGCAGGTCTTATCAACGATCCAATAGATTTTCATGAAATGCCTGAATCAGATTGGTCAGCTTTGATAAACACGAACATCTATGGAACTTTTAGAATTACAAAATCAGTTTTAATTAAAATGCTAGAAAACAAGAGCGGATCAATTATTAACATTGGTTCAATATCAAGTGAACGTGCAATTCCTAAAGTGCACTTGACTGTATACTGCACAACCAAGGCAGCAATTAACATGTTTACAAAAGGCATAGCCATAGAATATGCAAGAAAAAACATTCGTTGTAACTGCATAAACCCTGGAATCATCAATGCTGGAATGATAAAGTCCTATCTTGATTATCCAGAAGCGCGAAAAATCCTAGACGATAAACAACCATTAAACAGAATAGGAGAACCCATAGACGTTGCAAATGCCGCAGTTTATTTGGCATCAGATGAAGCAAGTTGGATTACAGGCATTATCTTAGATGTAGATGGTGGAAAATCTGCCTCTGAAGGATAATTAAAAATTCAAGCGTTTTTTGTTTGATTTTTATTCCATTCTTTTGTAAATCGATTTAAAATCTTCTGCTATCAAATATGCAGTATTCTCAAGATGCGTGACTTCGGTCATGTTTGATTTCCCTCTAGATAGCTGTCGCATCTGTGTCATGCATTTGTGGATTTGATTGTGATCTGGCGGTGCCTCATCAGACCAAATATTGAAACATTCTACAAAGTCAAGTGAAAAATTCAAGACTATCAACTCCCAATCTTTGGTATTAGTCGGATATCCTATACCATGAGCAAGTGTACGAAATTCATTACTTCTATCAATAAGAAGCATTTTGAGAGCTTTGTGTGCTTTTGTTAAATCATATTTATCTAATGCACTTGAGCCCTGCATGCAAATCCTATTACGATATTTAATTTTAAAGGTATCTGTATTCTTGTTATTGATAACATTTGACTAAAATTAATTAATGTAAAAACAGGAAACATGAAGTTCCTACCAAAGTATTCAACATTCAGGGTTAATATACCAATTTTTTTAGTAAACAAAAGTATCCATTGTGAAATAAAATGATAAACATATTAAAACAAACCTTCAAGGAAATCTAAATGAATGCAAAAGTAACTTATGATCATCTAAAGACCATTCGTGAAAAAAAAGTCGATCAGGTATTAAGTAAGGCCGTAACAATAGACCCTTCACTTACAATTTCCAAGGTCATAAGCATCATGAATGAAAATGATGTCTATGATGTCTTTTGCATGAAAGGCAATTCAGTTTTTACAATAAATGTGAAAGATCTTTTGGCAGTAAGAGACATTCCAAAAATGAAAGCGGATTCATTATTGCGCAGGATCCAGCCACTATCAAAAAGTAGCACTCTAGAAGAGGCAGCTTCCATGCTTACACATTATAGAATGCGTTTGGCTCCAGTTATAGATAAAAATCAGATAGCAGGTGTAGTACAAGCAAAAAACATAGTTGAATTATTGGCACAGCACAGCTTGAATTGGATTACAGCCAATACTATTCTAACACCAAATCCAATTACAGTAGACAGTAAAGATGTGTTAAGCAAAGCTAGAAAGATAATCATGTCAAATAGAATAGATCACATTCCCGTGATCAATGGTAACAAAATCTCAAGTGTTTTGACATCTATGCACCTACTTCCATTACTAACCCCATCAGAAAGAAAAGGAAGTAACGAAATGGGGCATAATCCATTAAAAAGATTCGATTCACAGATAGGCAATATTGGAAGTACTCGTGTTCCTCAGTGCAACACAAATGACTCACTTGATATAGTGATAAAATCAATGTTAAAAGCCAACACTAGTTGTTGTTTACTGACGCTATGGGGAAACCTTCATGGAATAATAACATATGGAGATCTTCTTAATTTACTTGAGAAAAAAATCTCAAGCGAAGTTCCTCTCTACATAATGGGACTGCCTGAAGATCTAAGTAATGCAGAAATTGTGAAAACTAAATTTCAAAAAATA
>DASSAF010000222.1:0-1541 GCA_035685565.1 Nitrosopumilaceae archaeon
ATGTAATACAATATTATAAGATCCAAAATTATTTCTGCAACTCCAAATGCATTTCCGCCTGCAATTGAGACAGCTTCGAATACCAGGTCAATTATTGAAAGTATGATAACCAGAGTTCGCGCCCATCTCTTTCCGCTAAACAATGCTCCTGCTATGACAAATGCAAATGCAGCTAGTACTAGAATAATTGCAGTTATGGCTCCACCAAGAACAGCGGTAAATTGACCAAAGAGAGAAGATCCTCCCAAATTAGCAATTGCTTCAATAGCTATTGCAGCTATGACAAGAATAATTCCAGAAATTAGCTGCAAGACTGCAAGAATTGTTACTCCAGTAGGTCTTGAGATACTAACAGGTTGAGTTGGTTGTTGTGGTTCGTTTAGTTGTTTTCCACACTTTGGACAAAATGGACTATTATCAGATACTTCACTGCCACATTGTGGGCAAAATGTCACATTATGATTGATTCAAACTTGAATAAAAGCGAGATGTAATGAGATAAAATTAATTTGAAATAAAAATTGATTATTTGGTTCAGGAGTGCATTTGGTATGACCCACACCTGTCCATGATACATACGGCGTTTCAACTTGATTACCTTCAGATAGGCATATCAAAGCATGTCCTATTTCATGGGTTTGCAAAACTGGCAGATATAAAATAAAAAAGAACAACAATGATTTGTAAATTACACCATAACTATGTCGTTTTTCGTGATGCATGGATGCAATTACCTTATCTAAGAAATTAACTTTCCAACAAATCATAACATTCGATATTACATAACGAGTCTTACAGGACTAGAATCTACTATGATCCAATATTATTTGTCATACTCATCATGGCGGCGCACCCAGAATTGTCCCTGGCCATTTTCATCTCGTCCCTTTGGCACCAAGTCAAGGTAATTGTATGCTGTATTTACCATGTCAATGCCGCGCGCATAAGTTGAGTAGGTATGAAATATCCTGCCAGCTGAATCCTTGTAAAACACACTGACTCCCTCCCGCTCAGAGTCAAGCGAATCTTGTAATGTGAAATTGTAGAACGCTTCTTTCTTTGCCAACTCTTCTTGAGTAAAAGAAACATGATAGTCAAAATTAAAGTCTGTATCATATGATGAAACCCACTTGAAATCCCACCCCATCCGCTTTTTGTATGCATCTATCTTGCTGTATGGCGCATGAGACACAGCTATCATGGTTACATCGCGTTGGTTCAGATGCGTAATAATTCCATTAAAATTATCAGCCCAAAATGAACAGTGCGGGCATGCTGCTTCCCAGCTTGGATCAAACATAAAATGATATACTATGAGCTGGCTTTTTCCATCAAAAAGTTCCGATAAAGTTTGTTTCCCATTTGGCCCCTCGAAAATATACTTTTTATCAACAGCCTTCCACGGCAGGTCGCGTCGTTGCTGACTGAGTTGGTCTCGCAAGCGTGTAAACTCTTTTTCTTTGACTAGAAGTTCTTTGCGAGCTTTTATCCATTCGCTCTCGGAAACAATTTTGTGGTCTGGTAATTTAGTCATTATTTTT
>DASSAF010000223.1:0-4714 GCA_035685565.1 Nitrosopumilaceae archaeon
ATCTTTGTTTTTGCTTGGCCAATTTGTCCAACTAGCATCACATCATGACATGCCAAAATTGCTCTATCTAGTGCAGGAATTACATCATCCTCAAATCCAATAATTTCCGGATATTTGATCTCATTTGTCAACATTTTTGAAATTAGGTTTCGGCGAAGTTGTTCTTTAGCTCCAACTATTTTGTAGTTAATTTCTAAAAGATCACCTAGAGTATTGATTTGTTTATAATCTTCAGGGAAACCTGCCATTACTTCAGTATATTTTGGAGTTGAAGAATAGCTTCGTCTTACAAGATTTTCAAATTCATGCGTCAATATGGTAAATTAGCCTAATTGCGATTTAAAGTATTGTTTGCTTTAGCATGGTTTTTATCGGGGTTTAGGAAATTTTGTTTTACTTGTCTTCACAAGAATACAGACACATTGTCAGGATTGCGGGAAAAGACGTTCCTGGAGCAAAAAAAATGATCATAGGAGTAAGTCAGGTAAGAGGAATAGGTTACAACTTTGCCAAAGCAATCTTAGATGTTCTTAAGATAGACCAGAATAGTAATATTGGATTTCTTACCGAATCTCAAGTAGAAGAAATAGAAAAGGTAATGAAAAATCCATCATCAATTAATGTACCTTCATGGTTCCTAAATAGACGAAAGGATATTGATTCTGGAGAAAACTTGCACTTGATTACTTCAGATATAGAATTTAATGTTAGAAATGATATCGAGCGGGAAAAAAATACAAACAGTTGGAGAGGCTTTCGTCACACTTATGGACTAAAGGTTAGAGGGCAGAGGACACGTACAACCGGAAGAAAGGGCGGTGCAGTCGGAGTTCGTAAAGGAGGTAAAGTTCTTCCACCAGGTGCAGTTCCAGAAGGTGCAGCAGCTCCAGCAGAAGGTGCAGCAGCTCCAGCAGCGGCTCCAGCGAAGGGTGGTACAGCAGCTCCAGCAGCGGCTCCAGCGAAGGGTGGTACAGCAGCTCCAGCAAAAGATTCTAAACCAGCAGCTGCAAAACCAGCGGAGAAGAAACCAACAAAATAGGTGATTTGATTGGGAGATCCTAAGAATTCACGAAAAATTTGGAGAAAGCCAAAACGTCCACTAAACTATGATTTACTAAATGAGGAGCTTTATGTGTTAGGAACTTTTGGATTGAAAAATAAAAGAGAGCTCTGGAAAGCACATACCGAATTATCTAGAGTGAGAAAACAGGCAAGATCACTTTTAGCTCTAACTCAAGAAGTGAGAGAGAAAAAAGAACCAACATTAATGAAATCACTATCCAAGGTGGGATTTGTAAGAGAGAACTCTACACTTGATGATGTTTTAAATTTGAAAGTAACCGATTTACTATCACGTAGATTACAAACCATGGTTCAGAAAAAGGGTTTGATAAAAAGCCCGTATCAAGCAAGACAAGCAGTAGTACACGGTCATGTAATGATAAGAGATAGAGTAGTTACAATTCCTTCATATATCGTTAAAGTAGATGAAGAAAATGAAATTCGTTTTGTTCCAGGTATAAACTATGGGCAGCCAAAAAAACAGGAAGTTGAAGCTGTTATCACTGAGCAACCACAAGTGTAAGAGAACTTACACACAATTATTATTATCAAGAAGGTAGGTAGATTATCATATGTGTTCAATAATTGGCTATCTTGGAGACGGTTCCGCTGCACCCATATTGGTCAAAGGTCTAAAACGTATGGAGTATAGAGGATATGATAGTGTTGGAGTTGCCACAATCTCAGGCAATCAGATAACTTTGAGAAAAGGCGTCGGAAAAGTTGTTGAAGTAAACAACGCAGTAAAGCTTGACATGCTTTTGGGTTCAGTTGGAATAGGTCATACAAGATGGGCAACACATGGTGGCGTAACTGAAACAAATGCACATCCACACCCGTCAGGTTCTGGCGAAGTTGCCATAGTACATAATGGAATAATTGACAATTTTGAAGAATTAAAAAAAGAATTACAACAAAAAGGATATGTCTTTAAAAGCGAAACAGATAGTGAAGTGATTGCAAATCTTTTGCAGCAAAATTTTGATCAAACAAAGGACATTAAAAAATCTATGATTCAGACTGTTGCAACCTTGAAAGGAAACTATGCTTTTGTTGCAGTGTTTGAAGATGGCACACTTGCAGCAGCAAGATTTCACGAGCCACTAATCATCGGTGTAGGAAAAAATGGTTATTTCATTTCAAGTGATGTTTTAGGATTTGTAGAGCATACAGATGAAGTGATTTATCCAGACAACCGAGAGTTTGTCATCATCAATTTAAAAGGAATTCAATTTTTTGATTTTGATGGCAATCCAGTACAACATCAAGTAACCAAAATTTCAAAAGAACTTGCAGATGTATATAAGGGAGATTACGCACATTTTACTCTCAAGGAAATTTCTGAGCAACCAGATACAATACTAAAGGCAGGAGAATCCACTAGAATGGAACTTGATTTGACAACAGAGTTTGTAAAACATGCAAAAAATCTTTACTTGACTGGAAGTGGTACAAGCTATAATGCAGCTCTTGTAGCAAAACATATTTTTTCAAAATATGCAAAAATAAAGATAGAGCCTATATTATCAAGTGAGGTAGCACATTCTCCAAACAATTTTGATCAGCAATCTATTCTTATTGCACTTTCTCAGAGTGGAGAAAGCGCAGATGTCTTAGAAGCTGTGAAAATTGCTCAAAAAGAAGGAGCGAAAATCATTTCTATTGTTAATACAATGACCTCATCTCTGGTGCAGTCAGCCTCCATTTCTATTGGCTTGAATTGTGGACCTGAAATAGGCGTTGCTGCAACTAAAAGTTTCACCGCCCAACTTTCTATTTTATACAAAATTGCCGATAAGTTATGTGGAGGTTGTATTGGATTAGATCTTGACAAGGTTTCCAGATGTATAACAAAGATACTTTCTGATCACACAAAGATTCAGGATGTTGCAAGAAATCTCAAAACTATTTCTGACATTTATGTACTGGGCAGAGGAATTCATTACGCAATTGCATCAGAAGCATCACTAAAGCTAAAAGAGCTTACCTACATCCATGCAGAAGGTCTTCCAGGAGGAGAATTAAAACATGGGCCCTTGGCATTAATGGATTCTAGTGTCTTTGTAATAATAATAAATCCTAATGATTCCACTTATGTTGACACTTTAGCAAGTGCCCATCAAATAAAAGCGCGTGGTGCAAAAATAATTGGAATCTCTGACAAGCCAAATGAGGTATACGATTATTGGATAGAAATACCAGAAATTAATGAATCATTATTCCCCCTTATCGAGATAATTCCAATTCAACTCTTGGCATACTATGCTGCTCTTGAAAAGGATACAGACCCAGACTATCCAAGGAATTTAGCAAAGTCTGTTACTGTGAAATAACTCTATTGTATTCTCTTTCTGTTAACAAGAGTAATTTTTCTGATCCTATGCCAGTTTTTAACATGCATGCAATTGATGCACCCCCAGCTCCAGCGCCTTCCTTTACAAATCCTTCTGCATAAGATCGCAACCCAGAAATTTTTGATTCACCTAGTTTTAGTTTGGCAACAAGTATTGGAATATCAGAGATTTGTTTTATTAATTCCACAAGGTTTGCCGTCTTATCATTTATGATGTATGAGGTGGTTCCAAGTGCAGTGTTTGTTTCGTTAAAACCAATATGTTTTGCAAATGCTAGAACTGCTGCCATTTGTGTGCCTCCTGCCAAAATAACATTTGTAGATTCTGAGGCTGTACCAAGTATTCCTGCAACAGTAGGAATCATGGGATCCCCTAGTTGTGAAATTATGTCATAAGGATCTTTAGATTCTAGTCTTTTTAATGCAGATTGTACAATTTGTTTTTTTAACATTATAGGATTCTCTGGCATGCTACTGCTCACAGCAGCCTGAATCCCAAACCCAGTCATTACAGCAAGGGCAGTTGTAGTACCTCCAGGAATACTTTCTCCAATTATCAAACAGTCTGTTGAAGAGCCAAGAGACCTTCCTACAATTCTTCCATATTCGACGGCCTTTTTGACAGAATCTTGATCAAGGCCTGATTCCTGTGCAATGTTTTTTCCTGGCTCTAAGCCGATCTCTAAACATGGAAGCTTTGGAATGACCTTACTTCCAGCATTAATAACAAAGCTTGGGATACTTGCAGCCTCTAGCGCAGTTTTAGTAAGTAGAGATGGAGTTGGTTTGCCATCAGGAGTCATTGGTATTGCATCAATAGATTTGCAGTAACCATAATGAAGGAACTCGGCATCAGCAGCTGCAGTAAACTTTAGCAGTTCAGGATTTGCTCCAGCAACAGTAATTCCAGGTATCTCACAAGTGGCAGTATATGAAATTACTAATGAAAATACAAATTTTTTATTTTCTACTCTTTTTATAAAATCAATTCCCTTTTGAGTATTTCCTAAAATTTCAATATCATACAATTTTTATTCACTGTTCATAAATTCGAGAAACTCTTGCTCCGTCCTAGGCTGTAAAACAAAATTTGTCTTTTTTTCTTTTCCTAATGTAGAAATGGATGAGCTTCCATAGTCATGACCGGGATAAAGAACTAGTTTTTCATCCATTTTATAAAGAATATCAAACAAACTATGATAAAGTTCCTTTGCACTTCCACCAGGAAGATCAACTCTACCACAATTACCAACAAAAAGTGTATCACCGGAAAAAATTTTTCCATCACCAATAAGGCAC
>DASSAF010000224.1:0-3103 GCA_035685565.1 Nitrosopumilaceae archaeon
GAAACTAGTTGTCAGTTTGTGAGAAAGTACTCTCAAAGGCTAAAATTCTAAATTTGGATGAGTGTGAAGCATTCTTTGTAGAAAAAAAAATCACAACAGTAAGAATAACAGATTCTGAGATAGCTGAATTAAAACAGAATCAAGAAAGAGGCGTTGCCGTAAGAGTCATACATGAAAAAAGAATCGGCTCTGCCAAGACTACGAATTTTGAAAATAACATAGTTGAAAAGGCATTACAATCAACATCTCTTGTCAAACCAAAAAATTTCTGGAAGTCATTACCTTCTAGCACAAAATTTTCCATAGTCGAAAAAACTTTTGATAAAAAACTAGCAGAGATTTCAGGAATAGAAGCATCGGATATTGCACAGGAAATGATTAATTCAGCCAAGCAGCAAAAAATTACAACAATTTCTGGATCTTTGAATATTGTTTCGGAAAACATTGAGATTGTCAACAGTAATGGGTTAAATTGCACAGACAAAGCAACATACATTGCTGGAAACATAAATGCAGATTCAGATCATGGTATTACTCCAGTAAGTGGTGTTGGTGCCATTTCTTCTAGGACTGCTAACAACTTTTCTGCTGAAACTGTTGGAAAGGATGCCGCAGAAATGTGTATAAGTTCCATAAATCCAGAAAGTTGCCAATCTGAAACTTATAGTGTTATTTTTGAGCCTTATGCGATTGGAGAAATGCTCGCTTTTGTATTTTCTTCAAATTTTAATCTGAAAACATATTCAGAAAAAAGAAGTTGTTTTGTAGATAAAATTGGTAAAAACATAGCAACTGAAAATTTTAACCTGATAGATGATCCACATCATCCAGAAGGAATTGGTAGCAAGCCCTTTGATGATGAAGGAGTTCCCACTTTACCGCTACACCTCATAAAATCAGGCATCTTTACAAATACATTTTCTGACTCATTTTACGCATTCAAAGAAGGAAAGGAACCTACAGGAAATGCAAGTAGAATGGGTTCACCTATGGGCAGAAATACGCAGCCAATCCCCTTTCCACTACCACATAATCTAAGAATAGACGGCAAGGGTGAAACAATGGACGAGATAATAAAAAATACAAAAAAAGGACTGCTTGTAGGAAGATTATGGTATACATATCCGGTAAATCCAGAGCGGGGGGATTTTTCTTGTACCGCAAGAAGCGGAATTAAAATAATAGAAAACGGGGCCATTAAAAAACCGGGCAAATCAGTCAGAATAGTACACAATCTTCCAACACTATTACTGAATGTTTCAGCCATAGGAAAGGATACAAAAAATGTATTGCAATGGAATTCACTTCCCTGCATCACTCCATCCATCAAAGTAGATGGAGTGAAGGTAGTTCCAATTTAAAGGGAAGGTAAAACAAACTGGAATCCAATACCTATTCCATATAAAATTAAAAGCATAATTCCACTTTTCAGACCAAGTTTGTTTTTGAACATAGGAATAAGTGCGATGATTGTGATTACTGTAACTAGGATCCTTTGATTTTCCAAAAGCGAGGTGTTTGGAATTTTTGTTGTAAATCCTTGATACGACATTGCTGCAAAGACAGCGACTGCAAGAAGTAGTGTGTTGTTTAGAATTTTTGATCCTAAAACATTTGCTACTGCAATAGACGCACCGTTTGCACCTTTACGTGCTAGAAGAATCATAGATATCTTTTCTGGCATCTCTCCAGCAATTGGGCTTATTATTACCGCAAGTACAACAACAGAAACGCCGCTATCTAATGCAACACCTTCAAGAGAATGTACAAACGGTTCTGCACCAATGAAAATTGCAATCGTGCCCACTATGAAAAGAATCATTGAACGGCCAAAGTGTTTTTTTGACATTTTTGCCTCATGCGTTGCATGAAGTTCAGACTCTAGGGCTGTTTCTTTTTTCTCTTGCCTCATTTCACGGAATGCAAAATACAGGTATGCGCCAAAAAATCCCGTAAATATTACTCCATCAGCTACATCATATCCATCAATAAACAACATGGCTCCAACTACAGCAGTGATTACTAGTAGAATTTTATCAAGCTTGAATTGCTTTACATCAATAAATTTCTGCGGCGCCTTGGAAAGTTTTGTTGTTGCAATAATTAGCATTACAGCAAGACCAAGTGTCATCATGAAAAGATTGCTGCCAAGAGCGGAACCTAGTGCTGTTCCATAGGAGCCATCTTTTGCAGCAGCTACCACAATTGCAATTTCTGGAAGCGTTGTTGCAATACTAAGAAGCGTTCTTCCAACAAACTTTCCACCCCAGCGTTCTGCAAGATGCTCTGCACCACTAGAGAGTAGCCAACTAGCAAAGATTAGCTCACCTAGCCACCCTAACAATAAAAGTAAATTTTCTGCCAAACCTCTATTCTCTACTTTTCCAAATTATTATAGACAATTATTTAGTAGGATCATTGGTCTTTTACAATTATCATAGTCAAAGTGGACTTGATTCCATCTAATTTCCTAATCTTTGTGGTAATTGTTTCACGCAAGACTTCCATAGAATCTGCTTCCAATTCCATCAATACATCATATACTCCATAAACTGGATAAACTTCTTTGACGTTTGGAACTTGTCGTAATTCCTTTACAATATGATTTTCTTTGCCAAGTTCTGCATTCATTAGTATAAACGCACTATGCATGTTTGAGTTCGCATCATCTTGGATAAAAACAAATTGAATTTGTTGAAAAAAAGCTATAGTATTAGCTCAAAAAAACTTCTAGTTAAGATTAATAAGGTAAGATACCGTACCAATACCGTAATATGAGAACAAGAATGACTTACATCCCGGTAGAGGTGGCAGATCAGTTTTCTGATTTTATCATCACACGAGATGAACAAGTTTTGGATTCAGTGAAGGCAAGGGCACGTGACTTTAGTACCATATCACTTCTAAAGTTATTATACCAAGTACGATGCAATCCAATGACTTTTTCCGATCTTTATATAAAATCAAACATACGAATGAAAAAATCTTTTCTAAACTATCTCCATTTTTGTGTAAAGTATAATTTTGTCAGAAAGGAACCAGCTGGTTTCAATATGATGTATTACATAACGGACAAGGGACGAGTCATGTTAGGCCTATTTAC
>DASSAF010000225.1:0-5774 GCA_035685565.1 Nitrosopumilaceae archaeon
TATTTTGTATAATCGTATTTCTCTATGTTCTTCAAAAAAATGTTCAATCATCTGAGGACCTTTCTTTGCAGAATTAATGAACATGTCTAGATTTTCAATTAATTCCTTTACATCGCCTTTTTCTATTGATACTTTTACAGCTTGTATTGCTTCGCTTATCTCTTTGAGTTGTTGAACTAGTATGGGGCTCTTTTTCTTTGTACTGAGTAGTCCTTTCTTCTCTACTCCGATTTTTTCTGCCAACTCTGGAACAATTTCATATTCATCTATTTTTTGGAATCCTATGTTTTTTTCGCTTTTTACAATCAGTCCCTTCTCAATTAATTTTCTTGCAGCATCTTCTACCTCTGCCTTACCCATCATTGTAGTCCAGACAATTTGGCCTACTTTGTGATAACCTTGTCTTATAGATTCTAAAACAACAACCTCTACTATTCGTCTAAATCCTTCGTCTGCTTTGACATTTTCAAAGTCTTTATCCCTGACAGCCTTCTTTGCATTTTTTACATCAATTTCAACAGATCGCTTGAGTGCATCAAGCGATTCAGGTATGTGATTTAAAAGTGATTGATAACATCCTTTGTTGTACCATGCCATACCATCTGTGGGATCAGAATCAATTGCTTTTTCAACACATTCTAAGGCCTTTTCATAGTTTTTTTGTTTGTAAAAAATCAACCCCTTTAGGTTCCACGCATCTGCATTTGTGACATCGATTTGATGTACTTTGTTGTATGCTTCCATTGCTCTAGAATAATCATCCATGTGAAAACGAGCGTATCCTAATTTTAATAGGGAATCAACATGTCCTGGATCAATTCTAAGTGCATCCTCAAAAGCTAGTACTGCGTCCTCCATTCTTTCATCAGCCATCATAGAAACTCCTTTTTTGAAATGCTTGTTTCTAGAATAATCGGGATCAGTTAACTTTGATTCTTTAGGGTTCACACTAGGATCAATATTATATTCTTCCGTAGAATCTGTCTTTGGTTCCTTCGGCTTGTCTTTGAATAGCTTCCTCAAGGATAATGTAAATAGGTGTTTTTGCCAGATAAATACTATTCCGGGTGTCCTGTTGTTGATTTTTACTGATTTCATTCGTAAACGGTCTTTATATCTCATGGAAAATACAAAAATACTCAATGATTACACCTAGGATATGTCAGACGCAGGAAGAACGCTAGAAATCTCAGGGGTTTCTCCATTTAGACTTTCATCTGGTGTCTTTGAAGTTCAAATTGCAATTTGTGACAGTCCTCCGCCAGCTGATGAAATTGCAAGAAAAAGTTTTTCTTCATTATGGAAAGACAATTTTCATCTTAGAGTAAAAGATAGAAAATTTGACCAAGTTTTAGGAAGTGAAAATAATCCATTACCTGAATCTATTTTTCAACGAAGTTCAGTGTGGATTGTAGTTAGTGATCAATTCTCTTCAATTCATACTGTTTTTGAAACTGAAATTTCATCTGGTTTTACAAGAAAACCTGAAACTATAGAACATGTAAAACCTGAAACTATAGAACATGTAAAATCTGTAACAAGTGAACCAGCTTCACGTCCCCAAATAAGAGTAGAATCTGGACGACCGGGAGAACGAGGTTTTCGAGGACCTGCTGGACCTTCAGGCACGCCAGGAGACAAAGGCCCGCCAGGCCTGACTGGCATTAGAGGAGATCAAGGTCCAATGGGCTCTACGGGAGACAAAGGTCCGCCAGGTCCACCAGGAGACAAAGGTGAACAAGGTTCAAGAGGTCTTCCAGGAGACAAGGGCGACAAGGGTGACAAAGGAGAACAAGGACCACGTGGTGACAAAGGATTGACTGGTGACAAGGGTCCTTCAGGTGACAAAGGTCTTCGAGGTGATAATGGTCCAACTGGCGATAAAGGCGATAAAGGCGATAAAGGCGATAAAGGCGATAAAGGTCTTACCGGTGACATTGGCCCGATCGGAGAAAAAGGACCTACTGGAACATCGGGCCCGCCAGGTGACAAAGGAATTATTGGTCCACCGGGAGAACATGGTCCTAAAGGTCCACCAGGTCCACTTGGTGATAAAGGACCAAACGGTCCGCAAGGTCCGCAAGGTGACAAGGGTCTAACAGGTCCACAAGGCATGGCAGGTGACAAGGGTCCGCAAGGTCCGCAAGGTCCAGCTGGAGAAAAAGGATTGACTGGAGTTCCTGGTCAACAAGGTGATAGAGGACCGCGTGGTTTGCCAGGTCCGCCAGGAGAACAAGGTTCTAGAGGTCTTCAAGGTGCGCCCGGTGACAAGGGTCCGCAAGGTCCGCAAGGTCCACAAGGCGATAAAGGTGCACAAGGTGCACAAGGTCCGCAAGGTGAAAAAGGTCCGCAAGGAATTCAAGGATTACAAGGTGATCAAGGCCCTAGAGGACCAGAGGGTATACCTGGCGAACAAGGTCCAAGAGGTCCACAAGGCATTCCTGGCGAACAAGGTCCAAGAGGTCCACCAGGTCCACCAGGTGACAAGGGTCCTACAGGATTTTCTGAACAAGAAAGAGCAATGTTAACACAGTTGCTTGAAATGCTTACGTCAAAGAACATGATTACAACAGAACAGCAAATAAAATTACTGAGTTACTTGTATTAGATAGTGTCTTTAAACAACTTTGCGCAAAACTATGTTTGTAAATTAAAAAACATAGTGCAACATCTTATTGTCTATTATTATTTTGAGTTCTGGTACATTGTAGTGTAACATTTTTTCTAGTTACAAGGCTGATGATCGGAGATTATTTTTGAGGAACTCCGAATTTTTTATACGTAGTCACTATACTACAAGAACGAAGGAATATGCCTTTTACAGTTTTACAAGCTGTAGTACACTCTGTCAATCTAAATTCATTTTTTGTATATCTGCCTTTTTTTCTTTCAAACAATATGTATCTGATTAATCGAAATAATCCAGCTCGCCCACCATGAGCATAACCATCAATGATAAACCAAGACATTTCCAATCCATCATAATCTTTTGGGAATAGTTGTTTTTTGATTTCTTTACCTGATGGAGTATAATGACCTACTATCAAACACTTGTTTCTTACTAGACTATTTACTATCTTTGCATACTTTGTACATGAATAGCAAAGATTGTCGTAAATCAAAATAGGATATACTAAATCAGACATTTACTCTAGGAATAACATGATCATTTCAAATAGATTAATCTTTACGTTCTGAATTAGAGTCATCCAATTGTTATCTACATCTACTTTAATTCCAGAAACTTTAGAAGGTGTCTTACCATCTAAAGTCATGTGTGATTACAGATTTCGTATAGCGTTTACTTCAAATAACTGAAGGAGGATTTCTAGTCAATGAGTCAACCAAAGGAAAAGATAGATTTCAAAATGCTTGATCATGAGAGAACAGGGACAGAATATGTATCATTCAAGCTAGAAGATGGGACTATTGTTAAAGTTAAGGTAGATTTGGACAGGGTAGGAATTGCAACAAATTACAAAAACCCTGACGGTACTCCACACTATGCAATTAACACGTCGGTAAAAATCACTGTGATTCCAAACGAAAGAAAATTTTCAATGGAGCCTGATTCAATAAAAGGAAAATCATCTGCCCCGCCTGGTCAGATGTTCAGTTGAGAATTATTCTAAAAATAATCAAGTTATCGCTGCATAAGCGATAACTTGTTTTAGATCAGAACTATCTTCGTCGTTTTGCTGCTCTTTTTTTGCCTGATCTTGATCGCTTTGGAGCTGATCTTCGCTTTGCAGCGGATCGCTTTGGAGCTGATCTTCTTTTAGCAGCAGATCTTTTTGGAGCTGATCTTCGCTTTGCAGCTTTTCTAGCTCGCTTTTTTGTTGCCATTAAAAAAATGTATGATTTACTTGCATTTCTATGGTTAAACTAAAATAATTTACACTAACTGATGTAATTCAACACATGCTTTTTTTAGAAAATAATATTTCTGATCGCAATTTTGATCAATAAACTGATTCTGCAGATGGTCTTCTACCTTGCAACCATGATTTTTTTCCACACTGTGTACATTTGTATTGCCGTCTTCGTTTGTATGTTGGAATTTCTGGCATGAAAACAATTTCTTGTTTTGTTTTTATCATACAGTATTTGCACCAACGATCTTCATATTCTGCATCCATGTTTTAGAAAACTTATTCACAGAATAAAGTATTTGCTTATGTGCCTCTGTTCTTTAGTATTGTTAAAACATCTTCATCTTGTAAGATATGACTCAAACCTACTCTTTGCCCTCCAAACTTGACACTTTTACCCCACACAAGGGCATGTTTGAAATCTCTTCTCATGTCTCTGTGGAGTTTGTTACAAATATCTAGAACAGTAGAACCATTTCTTGTAATGAGAGGTTCTTTGTAATCCGTTTCACCTCCTTTGGGTCTCATGTAAATTCTGATAAAATCTAATTTCTCATAAATAGCATCTTTAAGTGCAGTTATGTTAATATCGGAATCTGCAGAAATTGGTATGATTTTTGCTTTTATGTTAGATTGTAGTTCATTTAAAAATCCTTGATTTACAAGATCTATTTTGTTCATTACTGTAAGGGACTGGACATATGTCTTGTTACCTGAAATAAAATCCACAAGCTGTTCTGAATCAACGTCTTCTCTTATCAGTACCCTTCCATTATTCATTCCATAAACTCGTAAAATATCTTTTAGTAGACTAATTGACATTTTAGTTAAAGGCACTTGTTGATTAACTGATAATCCTCCATCCGATGTTTTTTCTACTACGATGTTTGGAGGTTTTTGATCGAGTCGTATGCCAATATTTTGAAGCTCTGTTCTAATTACTCCATCATGATATGGTTGAAAGACATCAAGAATAATTAAAACTAGGTCTGCACTTTTTGCAACTGCCAGTACTCTTTTTCCTAATCCTTTTCCGGTGGATGCGCCTTTGATAATTCCAGGCAAATCTAACACCTGAATTTTTGCACCTCGAAGTTCCATCATACCTGGAATTACAGTAGTAGTGGTAAATTGAAATGCTGCTACAGCTGATTTTGCACCAGTAAGTCTGTTTAACAAAGTAGATTTTCCAACACTTGGTAATCCAATAAAAACAACAGTGGCATCACCAGTACGTTTGATGTCAAAACCAACTGAACTGCCAGAGGATTTTGACTTTGATTCTTCTTGTTCGCGTTTTAGCTTTGCAAGTTTTGCCTTTAGCAGTCCTACATGATGTTCAGTTGCCTTGTTAACTTGTGTTTTTGCCATTTCATCTTTTATGGCTTGAATTTTTTCTGGAACTCCCATTCTTACTCACAGTGTGTTTGGTTTTACTGAATAAAACCCTTCTAATTTGCTATCAAATTACGTTATATTGTATTTATGGTTAAAATTTGAAGTAATTAAAATAATGTAGAAACATACTGCCAAAATAAACAGAAGCAAATGAACTAAGCGTCCTTGCTATACTCATGGAAATTGCAAATTTTTTAAAATCATATTTCTTTACTCCTGCAATAATTGTCACAATTTCGGTCAGTATGGGTACCAAACTTAGTGCAAAAATTATGATCCAACCATATTTGTTCAACCAATCAAAGCTCTTGTCATAATCCTTACTTCGTTGTGTTTTTCGCAAAAACTTGTAAATTTTTTTACCATCATATCCTACAAGATACGTTAGAATTCCACCTCCTACAGAACCTGTGGCCATGACTGTGAATACCATTACTGGATTTTGACCTTCTAGAAGGAGTGCAGTTGATGTTATTGCAATTGGAAATGGAATAAACGAAGCAA
>DASSAF010000226.1:0-5718 GCA_035685565.1 Nitrosopumilaceae archaeon
AAAGATCGAGTCAGAGATTGCTAAATTTACAAGAAGTCTAAAAGCAGTAACAATTTCACAATAAGGAATAGTATTGATTCTAAAATTATGAATGAATCTATGCCGATTTTGTTAAATCATTTTTCTAAAAATGAAATCTGAATTTTCTTGATATTGTCAAAACACCAATAATTGATATTACAATAATCATTCCAGCAAGAGAACCAAATTCAGGAACTATCTGTGTACCGATGATCTCTACGGTGTTATCTCCCTGTGAGAACGGTATTGTTAGAGTCCTGTAATCACTATTTGCTGGCTCAATTTGTGGTTTGACTTGTGCACCGCCTGCCAGAATTATGAAATCACCATCTTCTCCAGTACTGGTTTTTGCATCGACTAGACTCCTCGGTATTTGTAATGTGATGGTTCCATCGTTTGTGGTGTTAATCGAAATAACAAGTGATGCACTCTGTGCATCAATAGTTGCATCCTTTACGGTTCCATTAGTAATTGTATATGAAATCCCAAAGTTTGTACCAGCTACTGGAATTGTATTTTGAAGTTGTGCAGACACCTGTTTTACTGGAAAAAGTGTTGTTGATGCAGGAAAAATTAACATTAAAATCAGTACAGAACAAAGAACAGTTTTCCTAACGTCATTCAATTGGACTATTTTATCATGGTAGAATTAAAAGATGATCTTATTCAAATTTCAATAAATCAAGGAGTGGTTATAGTTGCATTGACAGACGGTTGACTGTTATGGGTGTTACCTACTGTTGAAACTCTGAAATCGTATTTGGTATGATGAAAGACAGGAATTTTACTATACGCTGTTGTCGTATTTCCTGTATTTCCTACAAGAATTGACCACGCTGTTCCATTTACTGCCTTCTCAATCTCATATGCCTTAATAGTTCCACTTGTTGGGGCAGTCCATAACAAATTTACACGTGTTGCGTTGAATAGACTCGGTGTAAGACCAGTTGGTGGGTTAACAACCTCGGTCGATCCTCCTAAATCATTATGCAATATTACAAAAAACATAGTGGCAGACTGTGCAATGTATCCTTTTTTGGTTGCATTGACTATCACTTTCATTTGTTCTGTTTTATAATCAGAGTATGGAATTAGCACTCCATCTTGGTAAATTCCCTTATTGTCTGTCTTACCAGCTAACTGGGCGAAGAGGTGACTATTTTGATCTAATATATTGGCAGTTATGTCTACATTAGAGATACCACCGTTGAATTGGTCAATGTTCTTATCTGGATTCGTTTTTGGATCAAAAATTTTCACCACAAAATTGTATGGATATTTCATATACACTCGATCATAATTGGAAGTTAACATCAACATTGGAAGCATCGGTGTTGTACTTGTAGTATTTTGTATTGTAGTTGTAGTAGATTGTTTTCCTCCAATTACAAACAATGCAGTAAAAGTGACTGGTACTGAATTAGCATTGCTCATAACTGATCCATAGAATTTATACTCAATTCCTGTCGTATGAATTCCAGTTAACTCCAAAAGTACACTGTCGGATCCCACAACATTACCTGTTAATTGAATCTGGTTTCCTTTTATTATCCAGAGCAAATTGGATGCACTATATTGTTTTCCATTAAGAGATAGTGTACCACTAGCTGTATTATTAACAATCTTCAGATTGATTCCAGTTCCAACTAAAGACTCGGTGTATGGTTGAGTATTTGACGATATAGTAGAATTCAGATTTGGTGTTTGTTGTGTAGGTGGTGGTGTTGGAGGAATAACTGGCGGTGTTGGAGTAGGAATACTTGTCTGAGTTGAACCTGTTCCAATCTGTATTATTCCAACGTTCACTAGATATTCAATAGCTTTTGTAAAATCACCGTCTGAAGTTTTTCCGTCCGCCCAAAATCCTGCAGTATTTTTCACCCAAGGTGGAACATGTTGCATTGATTGAGAACCTTGCGATGTATCGGATATTTTGATTATTTTTTGCTGAATAAGATATTGAATTCCTTTCATAAATTCGTCGTCTCCTATTGAATTTTCATGCCACCATTTTGCAGTATTTTTAACCCAACTTGGAATTGAAGAAGATTGTTGTGCTGAAGCACTAATAGAAAATCCTATGATGATACAAAAAGCAAGGCAGAACAGGCTCATGTTCAGTGTGATTTTTTTCGTATCTTACCATCACAATTTTTTGCAGATAAGGATTCTCTTTTTAACATTCAGGAAAGAAATTGAATTACTGCAAAATCTAGTATTATCTTTCATTATAACTTTGATTCATACCTCATTCATAGTCAAACGATATGACCAGCATAACTAAGTTGTGTTAAATTTGCTATTATTTTTTCTTCAAGTTAACTAGCTTAAGGTTAGATTCAGATCTTATTTTTTTATAAGATTCTAATGCAGTAATTGAAAAAGCGCCAACAAAGAGTGCTAGCGGTATGGATAACCACAATGAATGTCTGTAAAATATAAAGTCCACAGTTAACGCAGTCAATATGCAGAGACTCTCAGAAACAACCAAGACGTAAAGGCTAGTTTTCAATATTTGTTTAGCATAGGGTTGTTTGTACAGATATGGCATCTTGGTGACACCCACTGCAAAATTTCTAAAAGCTGTTTTAAGATTTGGAATGAATCTCTTATCCTTGCAATCTAGTGCAGAACAACAACCATCCATGACACTTTCCAAATTGTATCTACCAAGAATCGTGGCAAAAGTTGAGAATCCAGCAAGAGCATAACCTAGAACAAATCCGATGGATACTCCATCAATTTTTTGGTAACCAAACAAAAAGAAGCCTGTATTTTCTCCAATCTCTGCTGACATTATACAAAGGATCTCAATGGCTAATGCAGAGACATACATGCTTTTTACATTAAAAAAGAATTTTGTAAGTGCGGTCTTGTCATGTTTTTTGGCGTGAATCTCAACACAGCAGCAATCATCTTTGATGCAGATCTTACACCTAGATAATTCTCGATTACTGCATACTTCAGGGATACACAAACAGTCAGCACATTTGATTTGCATAGATCATCTTAGATTCCAAAGAGATTTAGAGTTAACGGTTAGATTTCTCATTGAACCATCATTCTATTTTGCTATTATTCCAATGTCCACGTGATTATTCATCATGGAATGCATTGATTTTCCAGACGGAATTATGTGAGTATGTAATGTATAGTACCCTGCATCTTCAAGTGTAAATCGTACTACATACTTTCCATTTCCAATATTATCGGCGGTAAACATACCACTCATGTCCATTGTTGACATGGGTGCACCTTTTTCTATTCCAACTATTACTTGGGCATCATCAAGTGGTTTGTTTGTATTTTTGTCAAGTACCAATAATGTGATTTGTGATTCTTTTCCAACAGAAACTTGCTGGCGTGATATGATTTTGATTGTAACATCTTGAGGAACATCACTCATCATGCCTGACATCATGCCGTTTCCCATCATTGATTGCATCATGCCAGAGTTTTGACCAGTCATGCAATACCCATAACTGTTGACTGCAAATATGCCAAGGGCAACCACGCCAAGAGCAATTCCAACCAATATGAATTTGTTAAACATGTATCATCACTTTATTGTACTTTCAGAATTATTGATTCCTCGTCTTTTAAAACATGTGTTCTATAATCCGGTATGGGTTCGCCATCAGAGGTAGCGTTAACTGTCTTGCCTTTGAGATCAATTCCCCAAATATCAAAGAACTCGCCTAATGTGTAATCTCTTTTTATGTTTGATTCAACATGTATCATTCCATCATTGGTATGTGTGTGCAAAGGTGCCATGCCTGTCATTCCATATTGATCAAGGGAATGATCTTTCCACATTGATGGATCTATTCCTACATTTTGTGGTATCATATAGGTTTGACCATTCATTTCTATGTAAAGTCGTGGATGAATATGTATCACCATCTGGGCATTCATAGATTTTGAATCATCAGATGGTTTGATTGACATCATACTTGTCCATATTGCTACAGCAATTATTGCTCCCGCTATTATGATTAGTTTGATTTTTTTATTCAACTTACAAGAAGCTAAATTTTGTCATATTAATAGATGGTAGTTTACAATTGTAAAAAATCAAATTTTAAAAGTAAGGTTTTGACTTAGGTGATTTTAAAGTAATACCGTTCTAATTTTCATTATATCTTTCATTATAGCTTTAGTATATAGTCAAACGGCATGACCTTGTCTATACCCCCTCTAAATCATGGGATCTATAGAATTTGAACCGCAAACAAAATACTTTACTAGACCTTGCAGATTTTTATGCCTAGACGGGGAGATTCTATTTTTACTCATTATCAATAAACTCGTTTGCTTGTCTGTTTTTAATTAGAATAAAAAAATTGTGAAGAATTTAGAAATATACCCTGGCTTTTGCCATACTTTTTCGGTATATCCCCTAACCCCCAAGGAGATGTTTTCTAGCCTCTTTACCTGTCATATCTGTGCATTCAGATTCGTGAGTCTGTAACTATGACCTGATATGTTTACAAATTATTCAGAATAAATGACATAGTATACCACCATCATCTTGGATATGTACCGTTTTGTCATATATGCATCAACGACCTAGTTGTGCTATAGGTTTGTCAGCCTTTAATTTCAACAGAAGATACATGTCCTAGAATCACACATTTCTTTGACAGTTTTTCTTTTACATGCTAATTGTAATTATACGGCATCTTATAGGCGTATAAGACATCTTATACAGCCGTATAAGACCAATCAAATATACCATTTTTCCAGTATTTCTAAAATTCGGTTCCTATAATTTTATTTTGTTGCCAATTAACGTTGTCAAGCTAAATCATTTTTGTGGTTTTGTTTTGACAATTTAAATCAATTAGATATCAGTCATACTATCCCCAGGAGAAATTCTAAAAGACAACGGAAGCTGTGAAATTAGATTTTGTGGATCATGCCAAATTTTAGGCCAAAAATTGATTTAGACACCAACAGCATTCCAAAATGGCGTCCTATAACCACAGAATAGCCGATATGGAACCAATATCCTCAGAACAATTCCGCCCCGTTTAATGATTATAAAATTTGAATATTATCAGACATGAATATACTATCTTACAAGGATCCCATCATCATTTTACTAAAACAAGGGAGAGAAATTTCTTGAAAATAAATATCGTTTCTATCTTATTGATTTTTACACTTTCAACTTCTTCATTGACAATTGCAAGTGCAGATTCTATGATAATAAATTCTAATTATGATAATCAAAAATCAATTTTAAATACACAACAAAAAATTGAGCAATCAAATATAATTAAATCACAAAATTCTAAACACTTCAACATTGATCTGACAGAGAATGTTGGAATTGCCGAAAATAAAAATTCACAACAAGAACCATCCACTCCAATTACAAATATATCCATACAACAAAAAACAATTAATCTTTCTGAAAGAATTAACGTATCTGACAATGATCTTAATCAAAATACACTTGCACTAGTAAAACAAAGTTCCGTTTTCAAAACAACAACGGATAGAATTTGGAATACTGAAAGAATTAGATTTAATGGTAAATCATTAGTTACAACTAGTGTACTGTGGAATGAGCAACCATCAAATGTCAAGATGTCAAGTTTAGTTAATGATATACAATCATTTGAAAAATCTATCAATGATTACATAACAAATAATCTTGTAACAACAGTTGGAAAGATTACATTTGTTAAA
>DASSAF010000227.1:0-4267 GCA_035685565.1 Nitrosopumilaceae archaeon
AATCCCTGATGAGGTCTTAGATAGTTGTGGAATATCTCATAACCTTTCAAAATAGGCGTATCTTTTTTCTTTAATCCTCTCATTACCTTCTCACGGTCACGAATCTCTCCATTTAGCCTCTCCATTTTGTTATTGTTCATATCGCCTTGTAAGTGGATATTTCTAATGTGTAAAGTTCGTTTCTGTCTGTCAATCTCCCGAAATTCTTTTTGATAAGCGTCATGGTATGATTGTAAACCATCAGTGATTATGACTTTGGGCTTTGTTCCTGTTACTTCCTTGCCTTTTCTAAACAAACTACTTGCATCATGTTGTTCTTTGGTGTCTGCTACTTCTTGGGCAATCCAGAACCTTGTTTCATCATCCATTAGAGCAAATACGTATTTGAGATCACCTTTTACCTTAACCCAAACTTCATCAGCTCTCCAAGTGTCACCACCCACACAAATTACTTACAAAATTTTATGTCATTATCTTAAACTGGATGTGTTTCTCTTTTAGATAATTAATCAATTTCTCAGCATGTTTTTCATTCTCAGTTTCAAGGCTCAAAGTTACACCTGCAGTACCTGCCGGGATGGTTGTACTCAACCTGTCATGTACTACCTCTACTATATTCACACTTAGTGCAGAAATCACATCAACTACCTCTTTTAGTGCACCGGGTTTGTCTGTTAATATGATGAATATTTTCACCATTCTTCCCATTTCTGTAAGACCTTTGGCCACAATCTGTCCTAGCAAATACATGTCAACGTTTCCGCCTGAAAGTATTGGTACGACTTTCTTTCCCTTGGCAGGTTTTTTGTCAAGCAAATGAGCCAGACTGACTGCACCTGCAGGCTCTACTACCATCTTTGTTCTCTCCATTAAAAGAAACATCGCCTTGACTATCTGAGAATCATCTACAAGAACAATGTCGTCAATTAGTTCATTTATTATTTTAAATGTAAACTCTCCGGGTTTTTTTACAGAAATTCCATCTGCTATTGTCATTTGCCCTTTTACTGATTCAAGCTTGCCAGCATCAACAGATTTTTTCATTGCAGGAAATGCTGTAGACTGGACACCAATTACTTTGACTTTGGGTTTTTTTGTCTTTACTGCTTTTAAAACTCCAGCTGCCAAGCCTCCTCCACCTATAGGAAGATAAATCTCATCAACGTCAGGCAATGATTCCAAAATTTCTAATCCAATCACGCCTTGTGCAGCTATGACTTTTTCATCATCAAACGCATGAATTATCTGAGATCCCGTCTTTTGCGATAACTCTAATGCTTTAGACCACGATTCATCATAAATTGTACCACTTAGAACAACATTTGCTCCGTATGATCTTGTTGCAGCAACCTTGGCAGGAGATGCAGTAACAGGCATTACTATGGTACATGGAATTTTCTCCAGTGCAGAAGCAAATGCAACTCCTTGTGCATGATTTCCCGCAGATGCTGCAATCACTCCTTTTTTCTTTTCATCCTTTGACAAAGTAACAATTTTTGCATACGCGCCTCTTACCTTAAACGAGCCAGTCTTTTGCAGGCATTCTGATTTGAGATAAACTTTCGAGCCAGTAATCTGACTAAATGTAGCAGACATTTCCATCGGAGTTTTGCGTATTACTCTACTCTGAATTTTTTGCGATTTTAGTATATCATCAAAACTAAGATTCAACAAATTCATCAGATCTCTTACTGTATATTTGGTTTCTTGCCAAACATTTCTCGCTAAATGGCGTATGTATTTTTGATTTTAATGAAAAATTGACATAATAATTGCATAAAGATCGCATGTTTAAATAAAATTTACATCGATCTGGAAAAGGCTAAATACTATTTTGTAGAGATCACAGATCTGTGTCGAGGGGTCGCTTGGCATCAACTCCCCATACGATGATGTCATGCATCCAGTTCCATAGACCCCTTGACTAAATTATAAAATTATAAAAAAGAACTAAAATATAAACAATTTCTAATTTTTCATTGCACTAAAAACTTCATCCATTTTTTCCAATAATTTTTCTTTTATATTAGATGAAATTCTTGCTGGATCAAAATTTCCCTCTTTGGCTTCGTTTTTTAAATGCTCAAGATCAAATTGGCACAGACATCCTTCTTCTGCTCCTATCATCTTCATCTCATCAATCATCACTGGAACTGTGTGATAAATCTCAATTAGCATATTATCAAGTTCGTTAAACAAGTCTAAACGTCTTTTTGTTAATTGAGCAAAATTTTCATCCGTATTAGAATATACCTGTTCAATCATTTCTTTGGCAAGATTGTCGTTTTGGAATAAGATTTCAAAGAGTTTTTGCTGATCCACATTATCATAGCCTAATTCTTTTAATTTTTCTGCAATCAGCTGATCTCCTTTTGGCGCAAGATTGGTTTCAAGTTCATTTATCTTGTCAGTTATATCTGCAAGCTCCTTTTGTACATCAATAACCCTATGGTTTAATTTGTAAAATAATAATGCGTGATATTGTAATGAAAGATACCCTGTAAGAAGATAGTTTCCCTCTCTTGCTTCAAATCTAATAAAGACCCGTCTTAGATCTTTTTCATTTGAAGTTGAGATATCTTGCGTCTTCCAATCTGACAGCTTTTTTAATAGGTCACCATAAAACTGCCTGACTAACACAGGATCAAAAGTATGCTGTTCAGAAACAGTGCCATCCCCTAGCATAACTTTGACATCTACATTTTTTGTCAGTGTAACAATATGTTCCAAAAATAACGATCTTATTTTCTGGCTTTTTTCAGTCATGGATTTGATAAACTCATCTTGAGATTTAGCCGGGATTTGCATGGTTTTTCCTTCCTAGTCTTACTTAAATTTTATATGAAGAAATTCCGTTTGTTTTTATACCAAATAGTATAAAATTTACATATCATACTATGCCAAAGGCGTCTTTTAAGAAGATAATTTGTTGGAACTGTAACGTAGAGATTGTTCAGTATTTCGATATCAAATACAAAGGCGAGCGCGGCCAATGCCCAGTTTGTGGAGTGAATTTTCCCCTTGAATAATGGAGGCAAACATCTTGAGTAAAGACCCAGTTGAAGAAAAAAAGGAGTCAGTATCAACTAACAACATAGTAGACATGATGCTAGGGGGAGGCAAAGAAGGCACACTAGATACCGAATCATTAATCAAACAAACCCAAAAAAGAGTCTGGAGTTCCCTTAAGAAAGGTTACGAATATGATTACACCATAGATGCATCGGATCAGTTTTTGCGCTCACATGTAGATATGAAGTTACCCATGATCGTAATCTTTGTAGATATGGTTGGGTCCACCGAGATGACATTACAATTACCTACAGAAAAGTTAGGAATTATCCTAAGTTCTTTTTCTCAAGAGATGGGGTATGTAATCAAACATCATGAAGGGTACGTTCTAAAATATGTCGGAGATGCCGTAATAGGATATTTTGTTACAGAAGATAGCCCGCTTTTAATAGCGGATAGTGCTGTCAACTGTGCAAGAACTATGATTGATGTAATAGAGCGAGGAATAAATCCAATCCTTAGTGAATATGATTACCCAGAACTTCGCGTGAAAATTGGCATGGATTTTGGAGAAAATACTATAGTAAGATATGGTTCAGACCAGACAAGATCGCATGTAGACATACTTGGGCCTGGCATGAGCATTACTGCAAAGATAACAGCTCTTGCCAGACCAAATCAGATCTTAATCGGAGAAGATGTTTATGAAAAATTACATCCGTCTTTAAAACAATCATTCAAAGAAGTCGAGTGGCATGGAAACCAGTGGACATATCATGACAGAGAAACTGGAAGACTTTATCGTGTCTATTCGCTAGTTGATTAAATCGTAAAATTATCAGGGCATTCAATGTGTTCGTAATGATGATCGGTAAACTTTTCACCAACAATATACATTACAATTTTGTACAAATCAGTTGAAACTATATTTTTTTTACATTTTATACAGTACATAGATATTGTTTTTGTCATTTTATCAAATGAGATCGGTGGCTTCTATAAGGATCAGCGATCAGCTGATCTTGATAAAAAATGATCGCCGGTTGACAACCTGTTTTATGTATGATGCCTAATTTTTAACACGTAAAGGTGAAATAAGGGACAAAAAACCTCATAACATATGTGGAATATGGATACAAAAAAAATGTTAGAGTTTTACAATCAATATCAAAACATGGTAAATAGTCCATTTGCATTTCCACGTTTGCCTCCAATGACAAATCATCCTAGAGGCATAACTATGACCGGTAAGCTA
>DASSAF010000228.1:0-5466 GCA_035685565.1 Nitrosopumilaceae archaeon
CTCTTGACCATACGCCTTGTTTTTAATCCAAAAAAGAAATTTGACAAAAAGATTTGGGATCAATTAAATGAACAAGCATTGGAAAATGGACTTGAAGTCACTGATTATGTCAAGAATTTACTAGTAAAGCGTCTTAATTAGTTCGACAATCGAACTCATCATATAAAGTAAATTTTACGGTTATCTTGCTCCCTTGTGACCATCTCTGTCAACTTGTCTTACGTCAATAGGATTAACCCAGTCTTTTACATCTGCGCCGGTAACGACATCAGAATCATTGGGTATGAGATACACAACATCGTGTCGCGGCGGATTTCTCTTTTGTGTTGCCAAACTCACCAGTATAAAGACTGGAAGTGAAATTAATGGTGGAATCATTGTATCTAATCCAGCATATGCAAACATTGGATCAGTAGGAGCAGCGTTGGTTATTAGGACAAATAGGATTAATCTTAACACAGAGCCTACAACAATTGATGCTACAGCTCCAGATGAGGTAGATTTTTTCCAGAATGTTCCAAAAATTAACGGTACAACACAGCCTGCTAAAACAATATCAAATGCAAATATCAAGTAAATACCAGGTCTTGGAATTAGATACCCTAATCCAAAGGCAGTAAAGAACATCGGAATAACGAAAAGTCTAGTTGATAACAGCAATTGTCTGTCAGTTAATTTTTCTCTTTTCAAAAATCTTGTAACAATGTTACGTTGTAACATGTTTCTTGCTAGTACACTAGCAATTGCTAACGTTCCTCCATTTGCTGTAGACATACCACAACTTATTGTACTTACAAGCATCAAGATGCCAATTACTGCCGGCATATGCTTTATAGCTATAATTGGATAGAGAGTATACGGATCAGATTTAACAACATCCGGTTCAACTGTTAGCCCAATTATTCCCATCATTGTAGTAGGAATAAGTATCAAGAGAGTCAGTCCTGCAGCCATATAGGAACCCTTTTGAGCTGTTCGTCCACCATCTGCAGCAAATATACGCTCCATAAAGTCTAGTGCAACAATATCTCCTATACCTAACGATATTATGCCTGCCCAATTAATTAGCGCACCATTAGCAGTATCATATAGACCAGACATGTCCATGAAGTTACCAGGTACATTTGCCACTATGGTTTCCAATCCACCTGGAATAGGAGACCAAGGACCAATGAAATAGATAAAACCGGCCCAGAATCCAACCACTGCCAGATAGATGTGGAAAATATCAGTATATGCACATGAAAATAATCCACCAAAATATGTATACAATAATACTACAACAGTAGAAATCAACATGGCATAAATCAACGGTATACCTAAAACTACAGATAGAATGTAACCACTTGCACCAAGGTTTCCAGCTACAAGTACAATGAAACTTATTGACATCAAAGTGCCTGTCATGACTTCGGTAACATTTCCATAACGTCTATAGTAGAAATCTGCCAGTGTAATCATATTCATTCGGTTGAATCTTTTTCCAAAGAAGGCACCTGTTAAAACAAGACAAATTGCCAAACCAAGCGGTATGACTGCACCCGCCCAGAATCCAAACGAAGCTGATAATGACACATTTCCAAGTGATGCATTACCATCAACTGCTTCAGAAACCAACATTGTGCCAATGAAAAATAAAGGCAAGCTCTTACCTGCAACAATGTAGCGTTTGCTACTTTTCTTGACAAATTTTACTGCAAGAACACCTATGACAGCAGTAGCAGCAACAAATGCCATAACTATAACTGGATAATAGAGAGGAATATCCGCCATGTTCCTTGTAATTAGTAACTATATATTATTAAATATGACGGTTAGAGTCTTTTCAGATAGTTCGACTGTCGAATATTGATATACAAAATTCAAAAAAAGGTTAAGAAATTGTGTTTTTTTGTGGATTTGTTAATTTGTTCAACACACATAACATTAACAATAACAGTTCAGAACCAAAAAAGAAAAATCATATTCTGTGATCTCTGGCCATGTGCATTCGAAACGAGGATTCATTTTCAAATGATTCGTCACAGGTTATACACAAATAGGTAGTTTTTTTATCATGCAAGTCTTGAGCATGTTTTAAGAGATCTTCTCTATCTTTGAAAATAGCACCACATGATCCACAACCATATTTTGTGCCAAACATTCTCTTAATAATAAGTTCTCAATTAATAAATTTCTGCTTTACATAGTTTTAACAGATTTTGTGATCAGAAAACCATTGTACAGGCATATATAGAAAAATTATGTCATTTTCTTTAGCTTTGAATAAAGGAATGGATCAAGCTTCCTTGCTGTATCAAAGGACTTTTGTCCCTCATCTGCTTTATTTAGCATTGCTAACGCCCTACCTTTGTTATACCAAGCTTTTGCATATTTTTCATTGTGCTCTATTGCTCTATCAAAGCATTCTATTGCTTCCTCTAACCTTTTTAATTTAATCAATGTCAATCCTTTATTATGCCATGTAATAGGATTGGTAGAATCAATTTCTATTGCATGAGAAAATGATTCTAAAGCTTCATCTGGTCTTCCTAATTTATCCAAGATCAACCCTTTATCACCCCATGCAAAATCATTATTTGGTAACATCTGTATAGCTTTATCAAAATATTCCAAAGCTTCCTCTGGCCTGTTACCATTTGCCAGGTCTTCACCATATTTGACATATTCTTCAGAAGCTTCTTTTCTGCTATGCCTAAATCTGTACTCTGGAGAAGATAAATTATTTTTTTTTCTTAACCAGCTAAACATATTGAATAACTCTATGTATTTTCTGATTTATGCAATTCGTCTTCCTTTTTGTTCCCCTTTAGACCTACAGTTCCCAAGAACAAAAAGAAACCGCTTGCAACCAGTATTGCTGCAAACATTGCATAAACACCTGTCAAATCCATTAGGACATTATTAATTCCAATGTATTTAAAATTTTATTGTATGAAATTTTCAGACAAATTTTTTCTGAAATAGCACGTAGATTACGCAGTATTTTCAATAATTTAAAAATCAAATGCGAAAAGGTTCGACTGCAGAACTATTCAAAAACGTAGATTACTTAGACAAATTTAAGTAGATACTAATCTATTACTAAATCGATAAATATGGGAATGGAATTCTATGGAGATTCATACAAGGGTAATGATGAACCAATTTTTGTTGGCATTCCAACGTTCTTGAAATTGCCTTGGTTGAGAAGTAAAGCTGAATTAGAAAAAGTACGACCAGATGTAGCAGTAATAGGAGAACCTTTTGATTTCGGAACAACTATCAGACCAGGTGCCAGATATGGACCAAGAGCTATAAGAGCAGCTTCTACTGTACCGTCTCCTCCATACGAACACTTCAACATCGAAACTGGTGTTGATCCATTTGGAGTTTTCAGAACAGTAGATTACGGAGATGTTAATATTTCACCAGGCGATGTAGTAGAATCCCACAGAAGAATGACTGACAAAGTCAAAGAAGTATTAGATGTTGATGGAATCCCAGTCATGCTTGGTGGTGATCACTCTATTACTTTTGCAAATGTACGAGCATTTGCAAAAAAATACAAAAACATAGGAATGATTCACATTGACACACATGCGGACTGTGCACCACAGGGTTTGTGCGGTTTTAAGTATGACCATGGAGCTCACATTAGAAGAATAATGGAATTAGGATGTCTGAAAGGAAAGAATTACACCCTAATTGGACCCCGTGGATACTGGCCAGGTCCAGATCTATACAAGTGGATGGCAGATCAAGACTTTCAATGGTTTACCATGCTAGATGTTGAGGAGTTAGGAATTGATAGGATTGCAAAAGAAGCAGCTGATCGAGCTAACGATAATGTAGATGCAGTGTATATCAGCTGGGACATTGATACATTTGATCCAGCATATGCTCCAGGAACAGGAGAACCTGAACCAAACGGACTTACCTCTCGGGAAGGAATGCGATTGATGAGGTTGCTTTCCACGTCATTTGATCCAGACAAGTTTGCGTTTGATCTTGTAGAAGTTGCACCAAACTATGATGTAAGTGATGGGAACTCTTACAATGGAGGTATAACATCAGGCCTGGCAAACAGATTGATTGTAGAACTTCTCGCAGGATTATCCCTTACTAAGAAAGGCCAAACTGAAGGCAAACCGGTAAGACCAAACGCGTATCGTGGAAAAAATCACACCTATGACTTTGGAAACGGTCCAAAAGCACAGATTCCAAAAAGAAATTGATTAGAATAGAAATTGTAGTAAATGGAGAGTCAGATCTTTCCTTTACCAAATTGTTTGAATTCAGAAATGAAGATGACATAATTTTTCATAATGTCATAGAATTAGTCAAGGACAAGCTCTCAAAAAATTTGAAACTAAACGTCAATGAAGCTTTGTTGGTATTTTGTGCACATATAGTAAGTGAAATACGTTCAAACAAATCTGAATCAGAAATAGCAAATAACTCATCAAAAATTTTAACAAGAGATAATGTTTTAATCGGAGTTCCAGAAACACTAAGAGAAATTATATTTAATATCAATTTAGATAATTTCCCAAGAAAGATAATCAGATACATTGAACCAATTCCAACTGCAAATTACATAATGGTAGATTCTGAAGCAATTGAGAATTAACCAGTTATGAAAAGAAAGAAAAATTTTGCTGAAACCTCTTCAAGTTATAGAATTTTATGCATATGGAACTATTTCAAGACCAAGAAAGGTGGTGGGTCCACAGGGATTCGAACCCTGGATCTTCGCCGTGTAAGGGCGACGTCATAACCAACTGGACTATGAACCCAAGCAAAGCTCCAATTAGAAATGCATTTAAACTTTGAGAATTTTAAATGAAAAGAAAAACGCAGAAATTATCACTAATTGAATTCAAAATATGAATGAGATGGTTTTCTTTTCTAGTCCAATAGGTCTTGGGCATGCAACACGAGACATAGCTATTGCTCAATATCTTGATAAAAATTCTATAAAATTTATCAGTGGTGAAGGAGGATCAAAATTATTTTTAGAATACGGCTTTGATATAGAAAACTTGTATCATCCTCCTCATTTTACAGTTAATCAGGGCAAATTACAAAATCCATTAAATTGGCTTTTCAAATATTATTCTTATTATAAGGAATGTAAGACTATTTCATCAAATATTATAGAAAAAGAAAAGCCAAATCTCATAGTTAGTGATGAGGATTTTGCATCACTAACAATTGGACAGGGAAAAAAACTAAAAACAGTATTAATTACCGATATTTTAGAAACAAGATTTGTAAGTGGGATTGGTTCTTTAATTGAGAAAAAGATGAATCGTTCAATGAAAAAGATAATTCAAAAATGTGATCTTGTAATTCTTCCTGAAAATGGTCCTAACGAAGGTAACATTACAAGAGTTGGGCCAATAGTAAGAAGCACTATACAAACAAGGGATGAATTAAGAAAGAAATTTTTGTTCAATAAAAAAACAATTGTTGTAAGCATAG
>DASSAF010000229.1:0-3738 GCA_035685565.1 Nitrosopumilaceae archaeon
ATTTATGCCAAAATACTAGAACAAACAACTTTTGATTTTTAGTTAAACTTATTATCATATGACAACAAACATCACATAATGAATTTTGAGTTTGAGGAATTTAATTCTCCAGAAGATATTTTTGTTTACATGTCAACTATAGCACCCCCCATGAAAAACATGCTGCCAATTAATTCTTACAAAGGTTACATATTTTCACTAATTCCGCTTAATCCAACAACAGGAGACATGTATCTTGTGATATACACGAAAGGAAAACTGGATGGAAAAATGCTGGAATTTGACATGAATACAAAAAAATACAAATCTGTAGAGGCAGCTGAAAGAACAGATAAAAATTATTTTGTAGTACTAACACCAAAAAGAAACACTATTGCAGATGCAGCAATAAAAGAGTTAGAAAAAAATCCTACCTAGTATATGCAGGGGCATTAACGGATCTGCTTCTAGCATAATGTTCCATTATTTCGTCAGGAAGTCTTCCATTGAATAGTTCTTTACTCAAACCTCTCAAATATCTCATAATTGCCCAAGTTCCAGCCTTGATCATACCATACATGAGTACTTTCATAGGCGGTCCAAATGATTTGTTTCTAATTATTATTGGTATGATATCATTTATGACACGTAAGTTATGTTCCCAACATTTCCAGAATAATGTAAACTGTGCTTCGTTTAGATTACCAAAGTGCATAGAGTTTTTTTCATTAAAGTCTTGATAAAGTAGAGGCGCTACAAGGCCACGCATTCGTGTTTGTTTGAAATCTTCTACCAAGTCTATAGTGTATTTTGTTTCGTCTGGAGTTTCATCTGGCCATCCTATTATGAGAGTAGCTGCAGGGAACCAGTGATTCTGATTTAATATCTTTGCACCTTCTCTTACAACCCAACCCCATTCATCAGTAGAGAATGGTTTAGTTTTTACTCCAAGATGTTTTTTTACCATTCTTGGTGCAACTGTTTCTATTCCCAAGTTTGTTGCCAGCCACTTTTCATTACTCATGCCATTAATTTCTGACATATCATGTAACAATTTTGGATCAGCGCAAACAGCAGAAAACGTCATATGGGTTGTACCGACAAACCTCGCGCCTAGTGATTTTAATCCCTTCCACAATTCAGTTATTGCATCATAGTTTGGTTGAAAGTTTCGATTGTCACAACCATAAAGTAACATTTCGTCAGAATGTAACCAGATCGAGTCAAATCCGTAATTAAGATTGATCTTTGCCTCATGCTGTAATCTGTCTAGAGGTAAATCTTTTTTTGATCTCTTATTAACATCACAAAAGTCACAGCCTCGTCCACATCCACGCATTGCTTCAATCAGCGAGTTTACTGTAGGACCTTGGATAATTGGAATGTTTTGAATGTTTTTAACAAAACAATGCATTAGTTCTGGAGCATCGCCTTTTTCTAAATCATGAAATAGATCAAGTGCAAGCTCATCCGCTTCACCTACAACTACAGTATCAATACCGTGAATTTTCATTCTATCAGTTTTTGCAAGCTCCCATGCACCGTTTCCACCAACAACAACATGAAAATTATATTTTTTCTTTAATTGTATTATACTAGCACACATTCTTTTGAATTTCATTGCAACGTATGAAAGTTTCTCTGGAGACATTGTTGTAGTAACAGGTGCCATGCCAAGAGGATCCATGACATTTATCCCAACAACTTTTGTATCAGAACCTATACATTTTTCAAGATTTTCTGGTTGGGCCACAAATACTTCATCTCTTTTGTATCCTTGTAAGAGTGCAGATTCTACTCTTCGTAAACCAACTTGGGCGACTTTTGCTTCACCAGTTACTGGATCAGTTTCTACACTTGGACAAAATACTTTATCAAAAACCCATTCAGGCAGTACCTCATAAGGACCACATGCAATAAAACCATAAAGGAAGTTACCTCGGTAATTAGTCATCAGGCTACGGTCTGCAGTTAAGACTATCCTCTTACCAGCCATTTCTGTCTTATTCTTTACACTATGATATAAATCGTTTAGATCACATCTTCTTTTGATAGATTTTATATTTTGACATATAAATCGGGGCAACTTTGTATATTGTTATGGGTATATCAGAGCCAAGACATGTAGAAAGACATCAAAAAGAAATCAGCTCAATTAGGGACTTTGTGTTTGGTTTTGGTGATGGAATCAATACCTCTCTTGGTATTGTTGCAGGAGTGGGCGGTGCAGATGTTTCTTCAAACATAATCATACTTGCTGCTATTGTAGCAATGTTTACAGGAGCAAAAGCTATGGCTGTACAAAATTATCTTGCTGTAAAAGCACAAACACAGCTATTACATTCAGAGATAGAACGGGAAAAATGGGAAATGGAAAATGTTCCAGAAGCTGAGAGACAAGAAATTAAAGATGTTTACAGTGCAAAAGGATTTTCTGGAAATGAACTTGAAGGAATTGTAAATAAGATAACTTCTGATAAAAAAGTTTGGCTTGACACCATGCTTACTGAAGAATTAAAATTAAACTTGGAAATTATTGGCAGTCCATTAAAAAGTGCATTTCGCATGTTTGGATCTTTTCTGATTGGAGGAATATTACCAATCATTCCATATTTCTTTGCACATGGTTACGTACCATTACTTGTTGCAATAGCAACTAGCCTATCGGCATCATTTGTAATAGGAGCTGTCAAGTCTAGACTTGCTAACCTTAGTATCATACGCGGTGGATTAGAAATGGCAGGACTTGGTACTGGTATCGCATTAGTAGGATTCGGAATAGGTTCAGAATTAGCAAATATTGGAATACTCAAACTCTAATCTTTTTTCTAACACTTCTGTTTGCAATGTTAGCTGCAATAGCACCTGCTCCTATACCATTATCAATGTTTACTACAGAAAGTCCAAGTGTACAACTTTGCAGCATTGAAGCAAGTGCTGCAACTCCTTTTTCTCCATAACCATATCCAACTGATGATGGCACTCCTATTACAGGAATATCTACAAGAGAAGAAACTATTGATGGTAAGGCTCCTTCCATTCCAGCAACGACAACAATTGCGTCTACGTCTGATCGTATCATTTTTTTTATTATAGGAAATACCCTATGCAACCCCGCAATACCCACATCATAACTACATGTACACATACAACCCATTGCTTCTGCCATCAATCTTGCTTCTTCAGCTATACCAATATCCGAAGTTCCAGCAGTCAGTATACCAACACGACCACCAGAAGTCTTTATCATTTTTTTAAAAAATAGAATGGATGTCGTATTTTTTCCAAAATTGGTTTTGATTTTATTTTTTTTTGAAAAAGAAATAATTTGTTTAAAATCATTTTTATTAATTCTCGATACAAGTATTGGATCGGATCTTGAAATAGCAGCGAGTAATATTTTTTTCAGATCTACCAACTGTTTTTTTTCTGCAAAGATTACTTCGGGAATACCACGCCTAAATTTCCTACCAACATCAAATTTAGCAATATCTTCAATTTTTTCAATGGAATGTAAGGAAAGTAGTTTTTTTGCTTTAGTTACAGAGATCTTTCCCATCTTGAGTGATTCCAGAATTTCTATTAGGTTCAATGATTATTGTAAATTCTTATTGTAGTTAAAAATCTAATCAGAATTACAGGTCAGAAATAGCTGTCTTGACGCTTTCAATTCCTTTTTTGAACAATTCTTTTTCATTGGAATCAAGATCTAGTTCAACAATCTTCTCTACACCGTTTTTACCAATAACTGCAGGTACA
>DASSAF010000230.1:0-3930 GCA_035685565.1 Nitrosopumilaceae archaeon
GTTTTATTTGTTGGATTTTCAATAGTAAATGTGGCAGAAGTTCTATCACCAGGAAGTAGTCTACCTCCAAACCATGAAGTTTGGGAAAAAGAATTATTGTTTAATTGAAATCTTTCTAATCCTATTGAAGATGAATTCAATGCTTTAATTGGAACGTCTAAGATCTTTTTTATGTTAGAGTATGATGCATTGTTATATACAATAAATGTGTCATCGTTTCCCTTAACAAAATTTACAGCATTTGTTACATTTACCAATCCAGATCCTTGTGTAAATGGATCACTTTTCAGATCAGTTGCGGTAGACATTAGAATATTTTCTATTTTAAATGGATCATATTGTTCGCCTTTCTGTTTTAGACTTTCCATCAATACAGCTGCTGAACCAGCAACAAGTGGAGCAGCCAAACTTGTTCCACCAAAAAGTGCAAATGGATCAGTTGCATTTTTGTTATATTTTGTAACACTTGTTGGAGTAAAGCTGTATTCACCAATTCCCATCAAATCAGGTTTTGGATCACCCACTAAGCTAGGGCCTTTGCTTGAAAAACCTGCAACATCACCTGAGAAATAAGTACTGTTTCCAAATCTCGGTTGATTCTTAAACGAACTAGACCCAATGTATACATTATTTGTTACAGCCCCTATTGTCAGAGCATATGGCGCAGCATCCGGTGTCCCCAAAGTCCCATATCCATGTCCTGCATTTCCTGCACTACTCACAACAAGTATACCCGGATAGTTTTTGTCAAAAGAACCTGGTACTTCAAGTTCACTTAACAATAGAGATTGCATATCAAGTCCTGGTACTGATTGTAAAATTGGAAATGTGGAAATACCCCAGCTATTTGACAGTATGTCAACTCTAGGTTTTCCATCAAAAACCCACTCATTTTTTTCTTGATTAAATCCAGCAGCCCATAGCCAACCATACACTGCATCACCAAACCACAGTGCTTTGATTGGAACAATTTTTGCTCCAGGCGCTACACCTCTCAGAGAATATTTTGTAGTGTTACCGTAAATATCATACTTTTCAATTCCTTTTGATGTTATAGACGCAGCGGTAGAAGTTCCATGACCTTGAAAATCATACATTATACCCAAGTAATTTCCTTTTGTATCAATTGGGGATAATAGAGTCCCATTGGTTGCTCCAATTTTTTTATCAATCATTGGAGATTTTCCTATCACTCCATAAACATCAAGTACTCGTGCACCAACAGTACCAGCACTATAATCTAATTTTCCATCATTGTTTGAATCATAGACAAGAAATTCTTTTCCATTTCCCAAGGTAATAGTGATTTCATCTGTAAAATCATAATCATATTCTGGAAAACTTTCTAGCGATAGATCAAAACGAGTAAAATCTTTCCAAGAATCAGACATATCAGCTATTACGGTATCATACAAACCTGCTATTTTGGAATCAACTACAAGCACTGGAACGAGTTCCAAGCGTGAAGATTGACCCTGTAAAACATTTTCATAGATTACACCAAAGTGATATATGCCACTTTTTGAAATTATGAAACTTTTACTATTCTTTCCAATTTTATAGTCGTTTTGTGTAGTGCCAGTAAGAACAGGACCACCGCCTTTAGGATACATTGAGTTGAAAACTTGAATTTTAGTACCATTCCCATTTTTGCTTATGTTCAGAAATACTCCTTTCGAATTCACATAAACATTGGAGGTAATGTTTTTTGGAATTGCTGCAGTGTAGTTTTTTATTATTCCTTTATCATTTATGTTTGCGATAAAAGTTGCATTTGTTAAAACTAGCCCCTGACCGTCAGCATCAATCATAACTGGGACATTATTTTTGTCACGCGAAACAGAGTCTCGAACATCAGGGTTTGAAAAATCTGTTCCTGTGTCTACGATTCCGATTGTTACTCCTTTTCCAGTATAGCCATATTTTTGATAAACATCTTCAGTACCAAGAATCTTTCCTATTCTAGAACCTTCTTGAACAATCACATTTGAATTAACTTGATTTAAAGAATCAAACTCTAAAGGAAAATCTTCAATTACTGTATATCCTTTTGATTTAAGATTCAAGATATCATTTTGAGAGAAAACACCCACTGAAAAAAAACCATTTTTTGAGATTGTGTCATAGATCAGATTGTGTGCAATTGATCTTACATCTGAGATAGAACCAGAACCAAAGACTACATATCTTTTTACAGGATTTTCATATGTCTGCGGCAAGAATGTAATAATACCAGATTTTTCTGCAAAATCAACAGTCTGATTTGGGTGGATAAGATCAACATCATAAAAAGCAGAGACCGGTTTTGCAACTGTAGAAAAGAGTAATATAAAAATTAAAAAAAGTGTTAATTCCAGAATGACAAAAAAGCCTTTCTTTGCCATTATTGTTATCTTCGCCTAGCAAGAATTGTTATTTGCAATGCAATAATTATTGCTATCAATGCAACAACAGGAAGGAACAACGAATTAAATTGTCCTGATGCTGCTTCTAGGTTGTTAACGGATACTGACATGGAAGTTACACTTTGGTTTATGTGTTGGTTTGCTTGAGTTACTGATTGTTGACTAGTGTTTAATACTTGACCAAAGGTTCCAATTTCTAATTTTAACTTGTCTAGTTCTTGTGATGTAGAATCCAAAACTGAGTTTAGTTTTATTATTTGATTTGATATTCCCTCAATGTTCTGTTTGAGTACAACTGTTGCTGCAGAAGCATGAGATATACTTCCTTGGTCAAAAGATATCATATGGAATACATAAGTTCCTTCCTCGGGTGGCGTATAATCAAAATAATAGATCCCCTGATGAAGCGTTTGAAATGAATTTGCCAAGCTTACTACAGTACCATCAGGTAAATGTACATGTGAAGTACCTAGAAGTTTTGAGGGAGAACCTACAACCAAAAGCCCGTCGCTTGTTACTTGGACAAATACCCTAATGGGTTGATTTACTGCTGCTGTTTGTGGTGCAAAGACTAGTGTGTTTAGAGTTCTTTGTATTGGTATTGGTATAGTAAATGATGATTGAGCAAATTTGACGTCGATCTTTTGTGATGCACCTTTTTCTGCACTTGCTATTGTTTCTACAGAATATGTACCATATGCAAAATTTGTGGTAGCATTAGGCCATCGTATCAGAATGTGATCAAAGCCACCGTTACCATCTGCAGTAATTTGATCAAATTTTGCAATTGTACCATCTGGAGCAAAAAGTCTTATAATTAATGGTTCATTTGGCAATGCAGTTCCATACACCAAAAGAGGTTGACCATCTGAATACACCTGTTTGTCAGTAGACATTTGTAATGCAAAGGCTTGTACCATAGATAAATTGGTGACCAATATCAAAAAGAAGAAAAGTATAGTTGCTGTTTTCAACCTATTCATGATCATTCCATCCCATAGATATTAGTTCTGTTAAATATGAACAATTCATTCATCTAATTTACAATCAATAAAAGATTTGATCTTTACTGCAAAATATCATTCTTTTAATCAATGTGATATCTATCAGAGCTCATTGAATTTATAGCAACCATGGAAAAGTTAGATTTCTCATTTTTTACTATTGTAGCAGATGCATTTCTAATGATTAATTCGTATAAAGATTCTGGTTTTAGCTGCAAAACTGTTGAGATCATTGCTTTGATTGGATCCATGTGAGTTACAAGTAAAATATTTTCGTTGCTATGTTTTTGGGAACAATAGTTAACCATATCAAGAATTCTTTTTTTTACACTAGAAAATGGTTCAACACCATTTTGTTCTATCACAGGATTATCTTGATAAAATTTTAAAAAAATATTACCATGTTTAGCAAACATTTCTTCATATAACATTCCTGAGAAGCTTCCCATCTCAATCTCGGTCAATCGTGGATCTATCTCATACTGAAGATTTAGTTTATCAGACACTATTTTTGTTGTATG
>DASSAF010000231.1:0-4847 GCA_035685565.1 Nitrosopumilaceae archaeon
AGTGCAAGTATTGCTAAAGCTGGAAGAAGATCAGGGGTATTTGAAAGATCAAATCTTCCACCATCAAGTGATGGTGGAGTCTTTACTGTTATCAAATCATCCAAATTTACCTTGACACCTAGCTTTTCAAGATGTGTTATCATTGCCCTATCACCCTGTGGGAGATCACTAACTAGAGCAGAAATTGTCATTTTATCCCCAATCAGCACTGCTGCAGAAAATAACAACGCCATGCTTGAAAAATCAGAAGGCACTGTAAACTCTGCTGACTTGTATTGCTGTTTTGAAATGCTGTATTTTTTGTAACGTTCCATGGTGTCCACACTAACGCCAAATTTTTTCATTGTAGATATGGTGGCATCAAGATATGGTTTTGATACGAGATTTCCTTCTATGTTCAACTTGACGCCTTTTTCTGTTTTTGGGGATGCGATCATTAATGCAGATATGAACTGACTTGAAACTGAACCTGGAATTGATACTTCGCCACCATGGATTCTCCCCTTTACAGTTATCGGAGGTTTGCCGTCTGTTGAAGTACAGCTTGCCCCAAGGTCTTCTAGGGCATCAAGTAATGGCTGCATTGGTCTTTTTCTAAGACTTGAATCACCACTAAGTGTTGTTTTGGTATCTAAAAGCGATGCTATTGCAGCAGAAATCCTTATTGTTGTTCCTGAATTTGATGCGTCAATTTCATTATTTTGCAGTTTTAAATCACCGGAACTTTCTATTATTAAATCAGTACCATCATCTTTGATTGTTGCCCCAAATGTTTTACATGCATTAATTGTTGCAATGGTGTCCCTTGAGAGCAACACATTTCTTATCTGACTTTTTCCTTTTGCAAGTGACGCCAAAAATATGGCTCGGTGGGTATAGCTCTTGTTTGGGGGACAGACTATGTTTCCGCCAAGTCTTGCTTTTTCAATTTTACATTTCATAGACTTCAGCCTTTTTGTTGTTGATGTTAGAAATTATTGTTGTGCCTTCCATTGACGCAAATACTTTTTTGACAGTTGAAACGTTTTCTTTTTTTGCAATTGCAGCAATAGATGGCCCATTACCAGAAACCGAAGCTGCAAGAGCCCCGTTTTCCACAAGATCTGTCATAACTCTAGGATCAGAATTTAGTATGGTGGATGTTGCAAGGCCGTTTAACATCATCGCATTCCAATAATCTGAGTTGCTTGCAAGTGTCCATGCCTGCGAGAATATGCCGTCGAGAATCTTCAGCTTTTTCACATTACCACGTTTTCGTGAGCTTGGAATGAATATGACTGCTACCAAATCATCTGGCGCTTTTTCTTGTTTTACAATTTTTAGATTGGTGTTATCTGTGACAACAAAGCCGCCAAAATAACATGCGCACGCATCATCAAATGCTCCGGTAATACTCACTTTGGTTTGTATTGATGCCTCAACTCCATACTTGAGAATTTCCAAATCTGTTATCTTTGGCTTGAATAATTTTGAGCATGCAAGTGAAACTACAGACGAAATGGCACTAGAACTCTTCAACCCGTATCCGGAAGGAATTTCCGATTTAACCATTACTGTAATCTTGTTTTTTTCAAGATCTGCCTTTGGAATGGCTTTTTCCATTACAGCTCTTATGAGACGCGAGCTTAGACTGGATTCCTTGTTCTCAAAATACAGCCCAACACCAGGGGTGGCATCAATATTAGCTTCTACGTCAAGTGAAATCCCAAGAGTAGCGCCTTTGCCAGTTGCTATTGCATTTACAATGGACACTGCACCGTGCATGATTGCTTTTGCTGCTGGCATCTTCAAAATCTCCCCAACAATGTTAGCTTCATTGCTTGATATGGTGCTTCTTGACCAGTCCAAATCTCAAAAGAACGCATTGCCTGACCAAGAAGCATTTCCCATCCATATATGATAATCGCACCTTGTTTTTTTGATTGTTCAATTAATTCAGTTTCTACTGGCATGTACACAATGTCATAAACTATAGAATTCTTTGTTATCGATCTAGTTGAAATGGGACACGCATTTCCTTTTAACCCCATTGATGTTGCATTTACAATAAACTTGTATTTTCCTGCAATGTCACCTGCATTGGATAAATCAGAATAATCTGATTCCACTCCTAGGTTGTTTGCAAATTTGATCAATTCATCAGCTCGTTCCATAGTTCTATTTGCGACGGTGATCTTGCGAACTTTTTCTTTTGCAAATCCAACAACAATGGCTCTAGCTGCTCCGCCTGCACCAACAAGTAAAACATCAGAGTCTTTACAGTCAATGTTTCGTTTTTTTATAGGATCTAAAAATCCATCCATATCTGTGTTGTATCCTTTAAGGGAGCCATCATTGTTGACAACAGTGTTAGTTGCACCTATTGTTTTACAGTTCTCGTTTACTTCATCAAGAAACTTCATCATCTCTACTTTGTGAGGTATGGTTACATTAAATCCTGCAATCTGGATTTTTTTTAACGCTTCTACCCCATGCAATAATTCTCCTTTAGGTATTCTATATGCGATATACGTACAATCCATTCTTAAAAATCCAAAAGCTGCATTATGAATAGCTGGTGAGAGTGAATGGTCTATCGGGTCTCCTATGACTGCATAAGTTTTAGTCATTGTTTCAACTCAAAGATTGATTTGATTTCATCTAGACTAAATTGCCCTGGAGCTATAGGCTTGCCAAGTGAGACATACGTGTAAGGACTGCCTAGCTGTGTGCAGAGAATTCTTGACATGCGACCATAGTCTCCCATGGCAAAGGCAATGAGATTGGTGTTACTTTGAAATTTGTAAAGTGACAATATGCATAGTGTGTCTTTTATTGATTTTGCAGTAGTTACAATTTTGACGTTTTTTGAAAATTTTGCCATTTTTTTCCTCATTGATTTCAAGTAACTAATGTTTGGCGTTTTTGTAAAATCATGCCACGATATTAACAAATTTGTTTTTGTTTTTTTCAAATACTGTTGTAGAGTCTTGTTTTTTCGTATGGTGTTGTATTCTACATCTAGCAGATATGGATTGTATTCTGCTATCAATTTGAGAATAGAAATTCTGTTTTTTTCACTGCTTGAAAATTTGCCTCCCTCGGATCTTGGCCTCAAAGTACAAATGCACCTGGACATGTGTTTTTTCACTAAACTCAACGCTATTGGAATTTTGTTTGGTTCCATAAAATCAAATCTTATTTCTATATAATCAGATCTTTTCAGAGAAGTCTGTAATAGTTTGTTTAATTTTGTGGGACTAGGTTCTGCTAGTGTGACACATGTCTTGAACGCCATATTTTTGGTTGTCAGGTTGTGAAATTAAGCCTTTGTTCAAATATTAAAAAGTAGAAAGACACACTAATTTTTAGGATACAACAGTCATTCTTAACTCGTCCACCAAACACCTGACAGATCTGAACAATTCTTTAATTGAAGTACTCATTTCATGCACGTCCTGACCACTGCCGCTAAACGAATCCATTGTACTTTTAGTAGATCTGATCAATATTTTAGCTTCGTTCATGACGCCTGTCTCTTCTAGATGTCTTAGCGTGTTTTGGATTTTTGTTGTTGCCTCGTTCATGTTTTCTGAAATCAGACGACAGTTTTCTATGTTCTTAACCATCTCTGGCGTTTTTAGAACCTCGATGATTTCCTTGACAATTTTTGCAGTATCCATGATATTACTAAATGATTCTTGCACTCCAGGTGATCTAATCTGGTGCATTATTTCTACTGCGCCAGAAACAGTTTCTTTTATCTCTTTTAGTTTGCTGGTTTTTTCTCCATCTGTCATTTTTATCCTAATCCTAGAAACAATCCACAGAGAAAGACTTTGGCCATAACAAACATGTCCTCCTTGCCCTCCACAAACCTCATGATATGAAGAGCGTGTTCGACACATCTAGCCAGTATCACTGAGTTCTCTACAATGTCTCTGATTGACGGTATCGTTATCATGAGAATACTTGGTAGAAAAATTATATATCGATTCAAGATGGTTTTGCAACAAAAATGTTGGATTCAATTATATCCATATATTGACCGATCTTTTGTGACTGTTTCCAAATATTATATACACAAGTAATTTATGGTTGTCATGTGGAAATCAAATTCTATTATTAATGATGATTCAAAAGATCTTTCTAAAATAGGCAAAAACAAAGTTACACTCACTGTTACCTCACCACCATATCATAATGCGATTAACTATACTGAACATACGACTTCTAAAAAATGGTATAGAGGAACAGTTGGGGGAACGATTGAAAGTTGGCTTGATGAGATGAAAGCTGTATTTTCCCAAGTATACCAAATCACAAAACCTGGAGGTTTTTGTTGTATAGTGATTGGAAACGAGATAATTGAAGAAAAAATCAAACTCCCACTGCCTGCTTTATTGTTAACTGAATTGACAAAAACAGAGATTGGTTGGAAGTTTTTTGAAGAAATAATTTGGAACAAGGTGACAGGAGGAAAAAAAAGATTTAGGGTTACTGTACAGCACCCATATCCAACATATTATTATCCAAACATCATGCATGAGCAAATAATAATTCTAAGAAAACCTCCGTTTCATAATGTCAAGGACAAGAAAAGCAAGTTGACAATTAATGATATTATGAAAAAAGAAATTGCAAATTCCATATGGCATATAGCTCCAATGCCTCCAAGTTACAGGAAATTTCATCCAGCAGCATTTCCAGAAGAAATCCCGTACAGACTGATTCAGCTTTATAGTAATGTTGGGGATCTGGTACTGGATCCATTTGTTGGAAGTGGTCAGACGACAAAGATGGCTAGATTTCTTAAACGAAAATACATCGGAGTTGACAAATCTGCAAAATATGTAAATATAGCAAAA
>DASSAF010000232.1:0-3634 GCA_035685565.1 Nitrosopumilaceae archaeon
TTTTTGTCTTGCATGTCAAGACCTGATATTTCCTCGTTTTTTGGATACGAATCAGGATATCCTTTTGATGCCAGTACAACACAGACTGCACTTTGTTTCTTCCATGATATGGGCGGCAGTTGTGATAGCGTTCCATCAATGCTTGCGTGGATATAATCATACAAGTCTGACTCCATTCTCATCATGATAGGCTGACATTCCGGGTCACCCATCCTTGCATTATATTCCAAAACATATGGCTTGCCATCTTTTAGCATTATCCCAGCGTACAAAAATCCCTTGAATATGATTCCATCGTTTTTCATGGATTCCACAGTTTTGTCTATTACATTTTTTTGAATTTGTTCTGAGATTGAATCATCAATCACAGGAGTTGGCGAATAGGCACCCATCCCTCCGGTGTTTGGGCCTTTGTCGTGGTTGAATATTCTTTTATGATCCTGGCTTGTCGCCATGGGAATTGCCACCATACCATCAGAGAGTGCAATGTATGATGCCTCTATTCCATCAATTCTTTCCTCTAAAATTATTTTAGAGCCTGCAGTGCCAAAGCTTTTCTCTACCAGTATTTTATCAATTGCAGATACTGCATCTGAATAATCATTACAAACAATCACGCCCTTTCCTGCTGCAAGACCGTCTGCCTTTACTACTAGATTATAATCAACTGATTTTGCATATTCTTTTGCTTTATTTGCATCATCAAAAATCTCAAATCGTGCAGTAAGGATGTCATGTTTTTTCATAAAGTTTTTTGCCCATACCTTGCTTGATTCTAGCTGCGCAGCTTTTTTTGTTGGCCCAAATATCCTCAAGTGATTTTTTGTAAATTCATCAACTATACCCATAGAAAGTGGAGTCTCAGGTCCTACAACTGTCAGACAGTTATTCTCAGATGCAAATTTGGCCAGTCCATCAATATCATCTACGGATAGGGATACATTGTTTGATGTTCCACCATTACCTGGAGCATAGTAAACTTTGCCCACCTTGTTACTTTGAGACAGCTTCCAGCCAAGAGCGTGTTCTCTTCCGCCAGAACCTACAACTAGAACATCGGCCAATGAATTGCATATGTTTTTCTCGTATATAATCCAAGATTGGTTTTAGGGAACTGTTACCTTATTGGTTGTTTTTGTTTATTTTTTCAGGTATTACCTTCAGTTTATGAATTTCATTAACTTTCCAGTCATTTCCAAAAATGGCAGTACGTTATTTTATATATCCTTAACAGTATGAAAATTGACTTGCATCAGTTCCATGATAAAAAGAAACATGATGAAAATAACCAAGAAACTATAAATCGTCTAAAAGAATTGGTTAAAAAACTTGAAGAAAAGAAGAAACCGATTTCATGAGAGAAAACTGTAGGTAAGTCCGGTTTTAGCAATATTGATTAAAGCTATATTCCGAAACTGGTACTATGAGTCAAATTGATGCACAAAAGTCAGTCTATCTTTTTCTACATGGAAGAAGAGACCTTGAAGATTCTGCAACAAACGCACTAGTTGCAGGCGGTTTTGCCAAAGACAAGATAATTTCTGCAAAGCCAGACAAGGTTGGAAATATTGGAGACTATATGGCAATGCTATGGATGCCGCCAAACCCGGATCACATCAAAATACAAAAGATAACCAAAATAGATCCAGTTCCAGCTGAAGGCATGATTGGTCTATGGAAAGGAGTTTCTAAAGAAGATCTTTTCCAAATAAAACTAGGATAGATCAGAAACTAATGCTGTAATAAAACTTTCAAACTCTGAATCTGAAAATTTTATGACTTCGACTTTATTTTCTTGTTTGGCAATTTTTACTGATTTTAGGTGATAGCACTCGCCGTTATTTTCCATGGCATTAAAATAATAATCCTCACAAGAGCAAAATCCCAAATCAGGGTCAAGCCAGTGCTCGTTGTCTTTTCCTACTACAGTCCAGATTTTTCTATTACTAGGCTCAAAGTAGTGAAGCTTGACGCCTCTTCCTGATACGACCGCATCAAGATTGGCAGATTCTTTTTTCACAAGGATTTAATTCAAAACTGGTTCGTATATCTTTGATGGTTCAGACAAGGCCAGTACAATCACAGCCCGCTTTGATACTAGAAGATGAAAAGCGCTATCTTGTTGTAACGGATTTACACATTGGATTTGAAAACACGTTTTTGTCTAATGAAATCCATGTAGATCCAAAAGAACTGGTCCAAGAGGCAGTAGATTCTCTTTTATCCATAATAGAATCGGAAAAACCTGATACGTTGGTACTATTAGGCGATGTAAAATCAGGCATTGATTTTATATCAAAAGTAGAGTGGCAGGCAGTTCCGTTATTTTTTGAGATTGGAAAAAAAATTGAGACAATCATAATTCCAGGTAATCACGATTCCAATATACAAAAACTGATTCCAGATGGAGTCACACTTGCAAGCTCGTCCGGGGTTGTAATTGGCGATACGCTTTTGACACATGGTCATACCATGCCTTCAGAAAACCTGTCTCATATAAATAAAATAATCATGGGTCATGTACATCCTGTGTTTTTTCAGGAAGGCTCTGTCATAGATGGCCAGAGGGTATGGGTTTCACTTAGGGCAGAAAAAAACCAGCTTTTCCCATCATCAAAGGGAGTTTTAGAAGTAATCATCCTTCCTGCATTTAACAAGTATTTTTATGCCACACATAAAAAATATTATAAAAAATCAATCTCGCCAATACTCCAATCCATTAAAAACTTCCAGTCTGCAAAAATTGTAACGCTTGATGGATCTATAATAGGAAACGAGTCTATGCTTGAAAACGTAATTTGAAAAATGTTTCAAACACTGTAGAGCTTTATGGTTTTTGAACTGACAGTCAGTCTAAACACCAACGATTTTGTGAAAAAACTGACAAAAAATATGCAGTAAGATCATCGGAGTAGCTACAAACTCCTTCCCAAATTTTTTATTTTAATTAACAGCAAACGAGTTTATCGACAAAGTAAAAATGGCTATCACACCCAATCAAGTCATGACGCACTTGATTTTAATCGGCATGCATGGTCATCATTCTCTTAACTTTTCTAATCTTTTGTGTATTTCTCTTGATATTCTATGATTAATCCGTGATTAGTTTTATATCATCGTACACATATTAATCGCTAAAGACTACATTGATGACATATACAAAATGAAAAATGTGATGGAGAAACAAGTCATTCCTATTCATAAGGTAAGGCAAATTATGGAAATTGTTGAAAAACAAGCAGTTCCTATCTCCAAGGTAAAGAACCTTTTGCAAATTATTGAAAAACAAGCAGTTCCTATCTCCAAGGTAAAGAAACTTTTGCAAATTATTGAAAAACGAACCATTCCTATTCCTAAGGTAAAGGAAATTATTCGGATTATTGAAAAACAAACCATTCCTATTCCAGAGGTAAAGAAAATTATTCAAATTATTGAAAAACAAACCATTCCTATTCATGAGATAAAGAAAATTATTCGGACTATTGAAAAACAAACCATTCCTATTCCAGAGGTAAAGGAAATTATTCAAATTATTGAAAAACAAACCATTCCTATTCATGAGATAAAGGAAATTATTCAAATTATTGAAAAACAAACCATTACTATTCAAGAGGTAAAGGAGATTATTCAAATT
>DASSAF010000233.1:0-3003 GCA_035685565.1 Nitrosopumilaceae archaeon
AAAAAATTACAAACCAAAAGTTAAATTGTTTGGAAACCATCTACATTGTAGTGTCTCTGCTAGAGAATAAGACGTACAACGTCCTTACGACATGGGCCATAGAAAAAACTCTACTTGGTCTCGGAAAACCAACATATGTTAAAGTGATGGATATGCTAAAAAACGAGTACCGGTGTAATCTGACTGACTGTTACATACATCCAGAGTACCTCAATGCAGTACTAAAGAAATTATCTGATGATTCCCATGTCGCCATCGTAGTATCAATCACAAACGAATTGAAGGAATTTTTGTATAAAGAATCAATAAGAAAATTCATAGAAACAATAATTCCAATAGACCACGTTTAAGTCTAGAAAGTAAACACAAACAAAATCCAGAGTGAGGTCTCATAGATTACCCAGCACCAAATCCAGAAACATTAAATACTTGTACTTTAAAGTACGGTATAGATAGGTAATATGCCAAAAGCAGGATTCAAATCAATAACAGTTTCAGAAGCGGTATACAACAAGTTCCATGATGTATACAAGAAAAACAGAGATGACCTTGCAATGAAGGGCATCAACAGCTTTGCTGGATACATCACTTTCATGATGGAAGACTTGATGCAAAAAGATGAGACATTTGCAAGATATGCACCTAAACTTGAAAAGATTTCAGTTGATGATAATAGGGTAGTAGTTAAAGATAACATTAAAAACAGAATTGCAGAAGTTGCAATTCAAAATGGCGAACTTTATTGCATGTTCTGTGAAGAGAAAGATTGTGTTCATGTTGGTTTTGTGTTTTCTCTTCCTGATGTTTATGAAGTTCTAAATGCTCGTGGAATTAAACATCAAAGATAAAAAAAGTGCAGGAGGTGGGATTTGAACCCACGAACCCCTAAGAGACGGGATCACCCATTTTTATGATCTTAAGTCCCGCGCATCCAAAGGCTAGGCCTTCTTTGGCCAGGCTCGGCGACTCCTGCGTTTTATTAGCATAAAGTTGTGGAAATTAAACGTTTTATGAAAAATTTTGTCAAGACCAAGTAAGATTAATAAGGATTCAGTAAAGCGACCATGTCATGCTTCGATAGCTCAGCCTGGTAGAGCGTTACCTTGGTAAGGTAAAGGTCGCGGGATCGAATCCCGCTCGGAGCTTTTGTTGTTTTAAAAATATCATTTCAAGTTTATAATTCAGTAGATTTTTTGCAATATTAAATTTCTATTTTATGTAGAGAGAGGAATTGTAAAATAAAAGGTAGTTCCTTCTCCTTCTTTGCTATCAAACCAGATCTTCCCTTTCAAATTTTCAACTATTAAACGACAGATTACCAATCCAAACCCGCTTCCTCCATATCTTCTTTTTAAAGACAGATTAACTTGGTAGTATTTTTTAAAAACAGAATCCTTTCTTTTTTCTGATATACCTATACCATTATCCTTGACAAAAAAACGAATGCCGTTATCCTCTTTTTTGGCACCGATCTCGATTTTACCCCCTTCCTGAGGTACAAAGTCTACTGCATTTTGTATCAAGTTATCAAAAACTTGCTTTAACCTGTTTTTATCACTTTGGAGAATTGATTTTTCTTTTGTGGTATCAACAAATTCAATCTTTTTGTCCTTCATCATATGAGCACTAATTTCAACAACACTTTTCATAAATTCATTAATTTTGAATTCGTCTTTGTTGAAAACCATTTTACGAGCAACAAGTAGTTGAACGTCTGACATATCCTCAAGCATTCTTTCCAATCTAATCGTATTATTATAAATCTCATTTACAGCTTCCAATTGCTGTTTGTTCAGATTTGCAGCAACTGGATCATTAAGTGACTCACAGTATCTCTTTATTGGCTCTAAAGGTAACTTACATTCTTGTGAAAGAGAAAAATAGAATTCTTCTTTAAGCGAATTCATTTTTTGTAATTCTTCTAGTTGAATTTTTTGTCTTTCATGGTCTTGTATAACCCTTCTAGCCTCATAAATATCGGAAATATCTTTGATTGCAGTATTGCTTCCAATTAGCTTTCCCCTTTCATCATACATGTTATTAGCGCTTAATAATGCTGGAAATGTAGAACCGTCTTTTCGTTTAAACCATATTTCTCTATTTTCAGCACGCCCTGTTTCCTTCCAAGACTCAAATGTATTACGCATTTCTGTAATGCTTTGCTCTGCAACATGATCAAAAATTGATTTACCTATGATTTCATTTTTTGAAGAGCCAAAGTTTTTTGCATATTTTTGATTACATTCTAGAATTATACCATCGATATTTACAGTTCTTTGCATAACTGGCGATTCCTCATATAGATTTCGATATTTTATGCTATCCACTGTAGAAAGTGATTTTCTAGTTTCAACTTGATATGGTTGTGACAGAAGAGGATTTTTAGGAGTTCTACTGTTAGCCCACATGATAACTCCCCCTACAACAATTCCAGCAAGTCCAAGATAAAATGCATGATATGCATATGGAACATTAGGATCTAACCCATAGTCAATAACTGCCAGTCCTATAATTACTAATAATAATCCGCCTGAAATTCCAAATGTATTCATATACTACTCCAAAAAATATCGTAGCTCATATAATCCAATACTGTAATGTATAAAACAATTTTTTGAATAGCAACCCAAATCATTAGGTATTAAACGGGAAACTAGAAGATTAACTTTTCAGTTTTGCAAATCCAAATCATTCTAAAACCAGAATCAAATTATCCAAAAATTCTTGGATCCTGATTTTTATTCCATCTATTACTTTTTTGAGTTCATTTTTTGTAATATGTGCTTCATGAATTCGCAAGTTTTTTGAAGCATGATCCATTCCATGTTTTGTTATGAATTCGTTAAATTTCTCAAAATATTGATTTGTGATTATAAGATGACCGTTATTTTCAATTTCAGATATAGGTTGATAAATTATTGATTTTCCAAAAAGTTCCAATATATCAGGTGGCAGTGGCACCGCATTTCCATAAACATCATAAAATAACCAATTAGTTTTTCT
>DASSAF010000234.1:0-2533 GCA_035685565.1 Nitrosopumilaceae archaeon
ATTTGTTACGCTTTTCAATACCGAAGCTAGACGCAAAAATGAGTGTATTGTATTGCCATCCTCAAAACTTGCTATGGAAATACTAAAGACACTTCAAAATCATAGCTATATTGGGGAGTTTGAGCACATTGATGATAAAAAAGGAGGTAAATTCAAGATTCAACTTTTGGCAAAAATAACAAAATGTGGTGCAATCACTCCAAGATTTAAGGTGAAAAAAGATGATTATGCAAAGTGGGAACAAGAATATCTTCCATCATATTCACGAGGTATGCTATTAGTCACCACAAATCATGGAGTAATGTCTCATCACGAAGCAACAACAAAAGGATTGGGAGGACTTTTGATAGGATATGTCTACTAAACAAACGGAAAATCACGAATTAATAATCATGGTACCTGAAACTGTTAAGGTTACAGAAAAACATAGAATTCTAAATGTTGAAGGCCCATTAGGTAAAACAAGAAAGAACTTTAAAAAAATACCCGTAGACTTGCAAGTAAGCGGAAAAAACATCATATTAAAGTCATTTGGAACAAGAAAAAAAGATTATGCCATATTCAAGACTGCAGAATCCATAATTAATACTCTCATTAAAGGCGTTCAGCAAGGATATACATTTAAAATGAAAATAGTTTATGCTCACTTTCCAATCACAGTAAAAATAAAAGACAATAATATTCTTGTAGAAAATTTCCAAGGTGAACGGGCTGCTCGTATTTCAAAGATAGTTGGTGATACTAAGGTAGTCTCTAAAGGAGACGATGTGATAATAACTGGACCTGTTTTGACAGATGTGTCTCAAACTGCTGGGAGTTTACAACAAAACACCAAAGTCAAAAACAAAGATCATAGAGTTTTCTTAGACGGAATCTATCTCTTTGAAAAATTAGATGGGATCCAAAAATAATCTTAGCAAGGATTAAATCCGCATATTCTACGAACAAATCTATTGCCGCCCTAGCTCAGCGTGGTAGAGCAGCTGACTGTTAATCAGCTGGTCGTCAGTTCAAGTCTGACGGGCGGCGCTTATAATATTTCTAAATTCGAATTTAGAAACATTATATTTTGTTAATAGTGCATCAATCTTTTAAAAATTATACGTGTTTGTTTTGTATGTTTCAAAACCCGAGTTTTGAAATATTGTTATGCGATCACATTTGTGTTCATTCTATTAGACTACTTAGATCTTATACCGATCATAACATCTGGATATATGCAGGAGGTCCGCATTGGCCAGAACAAGACGCGCAAATAGATATTGTGTGGATTGTGGGGGAAGATTAGTCTATTACCCCCGCCTTTCTAACCCCAAAGCTCCCAATGAACACAGGGTTCTGGTTTATGCTTGTCCCGACTGCACTAAAGATTTCGATAAACCAAAGATGTTTTCCATTAGGCGAAATGTAGTCGATGAACCAATAGAAACTGTAGAAATAGAAATAGTTCAAGCAAGGGAAAAAGTCAAAGTTACAAACTAGAATTAGAGAATAACAAACCTAAAAAAATTGGAAAATTCAAAGTTACTAGTAAAAGCTAAACCCCTCTTGATTTACTCCTTATTACGCATTGGATGATATTTTCAAAAAATCGATTTTTAGTGGGGGGTTTAACATTTGTGCGTACATATGCGAGCCAATGGTCAAAACACCCCCATTACCTGGTAAGAGTTGGTCTGATCTTTTATGGTACGAATAGAAGCTCAACCCCTCATTTGTCATGGTTTTATCAAAATTCTTTAGGTCTTTTTCTTGGATTTTTGGTATTTTGATATTAAATGTTTTGAATTTGGGAACTGTTACGTTGTCGGTTGATTTCGTTGATTTTTCTTGCTGTTACCTTCGGTTGATGCACGTTCCTTTATTGAATTCGGGAAGTAGTTAGTGGCATAGGTGTTGTAAGAATCTTGTAACCAAGATTACTCATTTTATCGGCATCCGATTTAAAAACAAGAAAATAATATGCATCTGTTAAGGAAGGCTCACCGCAATTAGGTATATGCGTATACGAAGTAACAATCGAATAGAGTCTCTTTGCATCCAATATTGTAATTCCTTGGTCTTTGAAATACCACTTTATCCATTGTGCTTCAGTGCCAACACGTGAGAAGTTCATTGACCAATTAACCCAAGGAGTTTTTTGGCATTGAATAGGGTCAAATTCAAACCAAATTTTTTGCTCTAGATTTGTGAGATTAATAACAGAAGCACCAGAATCTTGTACTTCCTTTTCATCTGTAGATTTGAATCCTAATTCTGTCATCTTAGAGGTATCATTTTGCGGAACAAGAAAATAGAAAGTAGCCCAATCTGCAATCGTACCACACGTGGGTACTCCTGCTGTCCTATACATTTTATCCCTTAGTTCAAGTAATGTGACTTCATGATTTTGGAGATATTTCCTAATCAGAGTTGAATTGAACCAATTATCATACATATTATAGGTATTATTGGACTTGAGTACTTCCTTTACCCAAGGCGTATTCTGACATTCTATTGGATTGTACTTGAACCATGCAGTTTGAATCATTGA
>DASSAF010000235.1:0-1853 GCA_035685565.1 Nitrosopumilaceae archaeon
ATCACTATTGGTGGTTCCCAACCTACACCAGTTCAACCAAAGAATGGTTGTCTCATAGCAACTGCAGCATTTGGGTCAGAGCTTGCACCACAAGTACAATTCCTACGAGAATATAGAGACAATACAATCATGACAACTGTAGCTGGTTCAAGTTTTCTTAATGCATTCAATACTGTTTACTATTCATTTAGTCCAACAGTAGCTGATGCAGAAAGAACAAATCCTTTTTTGCAAGAAACTGTAAGAGCTGGAATATCACCACTTCTTGGAATTCTTCAAATATCAAAATTTTCAACAATTGGAAATAGCAATCTTTCAGTGATTATGTCAGGAATAATGGCATCATCATTGATTGGTGCAATTTATCTTTGGCCTGCTGGTCTTGCAGTCAAGTCTGTTAGAGAAGCTAAGAAACCAAATCCAAAAATTATAATTGCAACAATTTCTGGAGTATTGCTTTTGACACTAATTTCAATTGTTACAGGTAATCTACAATTTATTATGATCACAACATCTGCAACCGTTTTGACATTTGTGGGACTGGGTGCAATCTATTCTTCTTGGGTAATTGCAAAAATAGTGAGAAAAGCAAACACGTTTTTATAGTGGCTTAGAATTAGCAGGATCCATGAACTCAAAACAAATAGGTTCGCTGTTCATTATTGTAACCTTAGTAGTTGGAATTGTGGCATTTGTACCATCAGCATTTGCTCAATCAACAGCTAGTGTTACAGTAAAACAAGGATCTGGTTCTCAAGGTTGTGAAACAGACAAATCCTGTTTTCAACCATATGAAGTGAATGTAGATGTAGGTGGCACAGTTACATGGACAAACACTGATGCACAAACACACACAGTTTCAAGTGGTAAGCCAACAGATGATGTAGCTGGTACTGTCTTTGATAGTGGCATTAGCAACTTCAAGGCAGGAAAAACATTTTCATTTACATTTCCAACTGCTGGAACATTCGATTACTTTTGTCAGCTTCATCCTTGGATGACAGGAGTTGTTACTGTAGCAGCAGCTACGACACCAACACCTACAGACAATGCTACAACACCAGAATTTGGTCCAGTTGCATCATTAGTTCTTGTAATTGCCATAATTAGTGTGGTAGCAGTTACTGCAAAGACTAGAGGATTTCTAAAACTCTAAACCTTTTATTTTCTTTTTATTTAATACCAATTATCGTAAAGATTTTCATATTTACTATATGAAATAGACATATCATCAACAGAAAGACAAATACATTTTTATCGTTTAAATAAATAACTGATCTATGAACTCAAAAACAATAGATTTGTTCCTTGTTGTTTTAACTCTAGTTGGTATTATGACATTTACCCAATCTGCATTTGCGGAAACTTCAGTCACCATAACAAAAGGTGCTGGTATTTCACCGAATGTATCTTGTGTAACAACAAATAATTGTTTTACACCAAATCCAGTACAAGTATCATCAGGTGATACAGTTACATGGACAAATACAGATACATCCCCCCACGCGGTAACAAGTGGAAAACCCGATAATTCAACAGGTAATACAGTAGCTGCTATTTTTGAAGGCGGATATCTTAAATCTGGAGATACATTTTCTCATAAATTTACAACTGCTGATGTAGGAACAATCAACTACTTTTGTGAAATTCATCCATGGATGACTGGTCAAGTCATCGTATCTGCTGCAGGAACAACTAGTGGAGGAACAAACGAAAATGAAACTGGAAATAATAATACTACAATTCCAGAATTTGGTCCAGTTGCATCATTAGTTCTTGTAATTGCCATAATTAGTGTGGTAGCAGTTACTGCAAAGACTAGAGGATTTCTAAAACTCTAAACCTTTTATTTT
>DASSAF010000236.1:0-4822 GCA_035685565.1 Nitrosopumilaceae archaeon
TTTGCTTTTTCAATTGGGGGTAGATCTTTGCGGATTAGATTCTCAAACAATGACGCAGCTTCTGCTTCTGCACCTTCAAGCTCAGTTACTACTGCAGGTATCTCTCTTGATCCCTTTGCACTTAGTGATAAAAATCTTCTACGACCAATTAGCAACTTGTATCTCTTACTTGCATTATCAAATCTAACAACTACTGGTTGTAGCAGTTCGAACTTGGACAAATGATCTTTAATTAATTGATCTCTAGCATCTCTTCCAAAAGGATGATCTTTTCTAACATTTTCATCAGCTATATCTATAAGCTTAAGGGGAATATTTTTGATCTTCACAAACGCTATTTGATTACTAAATCTATTTATAATTTCCTTCTCTTTGTTTTAGACTATTTTATCACTTAAATGTGCAATATTTACAACAACTCCCAAGTAAAATGTAGATTACGTATCATTTTTCCGCTGTAAATCAGTAGTTTACATTTTTTACCCTAAACCTTAAATCATTTTTGAAAGCAGTAGTTTGAACTATGGAAAGAATCAGTATTGGATTTGATACAAAAACTGAAGAATTTCTAAGTAAAGCATCTGTTCTAAGTTATTACATTGCAACATATAATGCTGTAAACGATGAATTAGGATTTGAAAATGAACCTGTTACAGTAGACGAAATATTTGATTTCATAAATGATCTAAAACATGAGGGCGGAGTAACTCATATGCCCGATATAACAAGAAGCGATATCTCCTTAACTTTTGGACTGCTTCTGAAGGCAGGATTGGGTGAGAAAATATCTCTTGATCTTCCTACACTGTCAAACTAAATACTTTAGTTCTTATTTACACCCAAATATGGAAAAATTAGAATTTTATAATGTTAGTATTTTTTTTGCAGAGTTAATTCTTTCTAACAAGTCTTTAAGAAATACATCTGCAAAACGCTCGAAGGTTTTTACACCGTATTCTGTTTCATATTCTTTCTTTCTTTGGTTATATTCTGAAATCAGCCAAGTAAAATCTGCCTCTTTTAGCTTGATGATGTTATTTTGAGAGACTGCCTTGGATTCAAACATGTTAAGCATGAAGATGCTTGCAAATTTTGTAAAGTTATTTGCTCTGTATTTCTTTTCATATTTTTCCTTCAGAATCTCATAATTTGCCTCAAACCATTCTTTAACATCTGATCTTACTGTTAAAGAAGTATATCTTCCTGAGAAGTCGATCTTTATGTTATACATACCTACTGTATAGTATTTTCGTTTTATCTCATTCATCATAATTATCAAGGCACTAGGAAGAAACATTCCAGGATAATATTCGTCCGTGTCCTTTTGTAGTTCTGATATGATCGCAGGTTTTAGTCCTATGGTTCCATATCCCTGACTTGGCATGAGGTTGTGATCAATTGGTTATATTAAAAATCTTTAATTAGTATCTAAATAAAACCAACGATTTGGTTGCTCCTGTTGATGATTTGCTATAGATATGAGAAAAAATTGATTGAATAAAAATAATTAAAAATATTTTTTGACAATGATTCTATAAAGGAACCATTGTATCAATGAGTCTTGCATTCGTTATGTGACCGTCATTTTGTTGAATGACCAAATCTACAGTGTGTTTCAATTTGTTTAACAGAAAAGTCACTTGTACATCCCATGAATCTTGAGGGCCCTTTTCTGGTAATGCAAAGAGTTCTCTTATCTTGAAATCTTGGATTTCTGTGCCATAAAGTGACTCTGTTGCCTTCTTGGCAGCTTTTTCAACTTCGTCACGTGTTTTGACGGGATTCATGATATATTTTATACTTAGTAAATATAAAAATATATTGATTTTCGATTGTCGAACTAAAACAAATGATACAATCTTGCCATGGACAGTTTTTGAGATGGCTCTGTTGTCGCTAGTTTTCCATCAACTGTAACTCTGTAAGTTTCAGGATCAATCTCTATTTTTGGAACGAGATTGTTGTAAAGCATATTTTTCTTACCAATCTTTCTACAATTTTTGACTGGAAGTAATTTCTTTTTCAAACCTAATTTTTTTGATAGGCCATTTCGTATTGCTAATTTTGAAGTAAAAGTTACAGATGTAGTATGTATTGCTTTTCCAAGTGCACCAAACATTGGACGGTAATACACTGGCTCTGGTGTTGGAATTGATGCGTTGGGACCACCCATCAAAGAATAAGCTATAAACCCGCCTTTTATTACCAATTTAGGTTTCACACCAAAGAATTCAGGATTCCAAATCACGATATCAGCTAATTTTCCTGGCTCTAAAGAACCAACATAATCAGAGATTCCATGTGTTATTGCTGGGTTGATGGTAATTTTTGAAAGATATCTTTTTACACGAAGATTATCATTGTCTCCTGATTCTTCAGTTAAACTACCAGACATTTTTTTCATTTTATCAGCTGTTTGCCATGCTCTAATGCTTACTTCTCCAACCCTACCCATTGCTTGACTATCAGAAGAATACATGCTTAGAGCACCGATATCATGTAGTACATCTTCTGCAGCTATTGTTTCACCTCTGATTCTTGACTCTGCAAAGGCCACATCCTCTTTTACAGAGGGATTTAGATGATGACAAACCATCATCATATCTATGTGCTCGTCTAGAGTATTAACCGTAAACGGTCTTGTTGGGGTTGTAGAAGAAGGAAGGATGTTTTTCTTACCTGCTATTTTCATGATATCTGGCGCATGTCCACCGCCAGCCCCTTCGGTGTGATAAGTATGAATTGTTCTTCCGGCTATTGCTTCAATTGTATCATCAACGAAACCGCATTCATTTAATGTGTCTGTATGGATAGCTACCTGAGTGTCAGTTTTATCCGCAACACGTAATGCTGCATCAATAGTGGCAGGAGTAGAACCCCAATCTTCATGTAATTTCAAACCACAAGCTCCTGCAGCAATTTGTTCTATTAGTGCAGGTTCCATGGAATCATTTCCTTTCCCTAATAGACCGAAATTTAGTGGCAGGTCATCAAGAGCTTCAAGCATTCTGTGAATATTCCAAGGACCGGGAGTACATGTTGTTGCTTTAGTCCCATCAGCAGGTCCTGTGCCACCCCCTATCATTGTTGTAGTTCCACTGCAGATTGCTTCTACGGTTTGTTGTGGAGAAATAAAATGAATGTGAGTATCAATTATTCCAGGAGTGCATATGGTATGTTCTCCAGCTATTACCTCCGTATTTGCAGATATTATCATGTCTACTCTATCCATGACATTTGGATTGCCTGCTTTTCCTATTCCGGATATTAACCCATTTTTGATACCGATGTCCGCTTTGATAATCCCAAGAACAGGATCCATAATAATTGCATTTGTTATTACTAGATCAAGCGCATTTCTACTAGTAACACCACTCGCTTGTCCCATTCCATCTCTGGCACTTTTACCGCCGCCAAAAACTATCTCATCTCCATAATTTTGAAAATCTTTTTCAATTTCAATTATAAGATCAGTATCAGCTAGTCTAATTTTGTCGCCCTTAGTGGGACCATAAAGATCAACATATTGTTTTCTTGGAATTATTAATGTCATTTATGATCAATATTTTTGAATTGTTTTTTTCGCATTTTTTTTAATGCAGTCTGTTTTTTAGTAACAAGTTTACCATTAACAAGACCATTGAATCCGTATACTGTTTTTAATCCACTATATTCTGTTAATTCTACCTCTTTTGTGTCACCTGGTTCAAACCTAACTGAGGTGCCTGCTGGGATATTCAAATGATAACCATATGCCTTCTCGCGAGAAAAGACAAGAGCCTTGTTAGTTTCAAAGAAATGTGTATGAGAACCTACCTGTATTGGTCTGTCTCCGGAATTACTGATCTTGATCTTTACTGTCTTCTTACCTTTATTTGCAATAATAGGCGTGTCATTTAAGAAATATTCTCCTGGGATCATTGTTATACTATGGGATCGTGGACTGTGACAAGCTTAGTTCCATCATCAAAAGTTGCTTCAGTTTGTACTGTTTTAATCAACTCAGGAACACCAGGTAACACATCGTCTTTTGTTAACACTTTTCTTCCTGAGCTCATTAGTTCTGAAACAGATTTTCCGTCTCTAGCTCCCTCAACGATATGATCTGCAATAAGCGCTAAAGCTTCTACATAGTTGAGCTTCAACCCTCTTGCCTTTCTTCTTCGTGCAACTTCAGCTGTCATAAAAATATAGAGTTTATCAATTTCTCTAGGGGTAAGCATCATATCAATATCTATCATGACCTGTTGTATTTAATATTTATAAGAAATTACTATGATCACAAAATATAATTTCATAGTATTATCTAGATTGTCATGCTTACCATCACATCTGTAATAGGAAATGTTTTTGATAACAAAAAACTAATGACTAGATTCAAACAAATGGAATCAAAAAAAAGATGTGAAAGACTAAAAATAGCACGTCTTGAGTTAGAAAGAAGCAGAATTCGTAAGAAAACAGATTTTGGAACAGATGTAGGTCTTATTCTTGATTCTGGAACAAGACTGTATCATGGCGATGTCATAGTATCAAATACTAACAAATTCATCATGGTTGAACAGTTACCAGAGAAAGTGATTTCTATAAGAATAAGGAAACTAAAGAAAAATCAAAATGGATTAATTACATTAGGTCATATTATAGGAAACAGACACAAGCCAATTGTAATCAATAATGACATTCTGTACTTTCCAATTCAAGCATATTCTGAAGTTGAGGTGTTTAAAAAACTACTAGATGTAATAACTAATCTAGATCTTGAGGTAGGGGAGCAGATTTTTCAACCTCAGCATGGAATGTATATGCATGAACACTGATC
>DASSAF010000237.1:0-1736 GCA_035685565.1 Nitrosopumilaceae archaeon
ATTCTGCATTTGCTGAGAGTTGGTATCCTGGTGAGGGACTCAAAGTAGGAGATTATTACAGATACCATACATGCTTTACCGACTGGTATAACTGTACTCAAATAGAGCTTGACTTTTGGATTCAGAATAAAACTAGTGATGGTAGTGGTTATAATGTACAATTTGTTGCTATTGATGGAAACAATATACAAAAAGGCCATACAGTTTTTGGAATGGTAACACCAGATCCTCTATACTCTGATCCAAATATAGCAGATTATACTAATGTTTACAGAAATACAATAGTTTGGCTTGATGCATTTGCAACATCTGCCGATCCAAAGGATCTTCCCTCTCCTGCATGGGGTAGAACAGGATCAGTTGGTGGTCAATCAGTTGCACCTATTAATCAAGAACAAGTGACTGTACAAGCTGGTACATACAAAGCATGGGTAGTAGGTTGGCACAAGGGTGTAGACAATAAAATCTGGGTAGTCACTAGCATGCCATTTCCAGTAAAAGCGGCAGTATATGCAGATGTTACACAAATCACACAAGGAACACCTCCGCCTCAATATCTTATAGAATTATTAGAAACAGGAAATAGTCAAACTCCACCTCGATTCCTAAACGTACAATCAACCGCACCTCCAGACAAAGCAACATGCCCTACCGATGACACATCGGCAGTTCACAATTCCGTAAATACTGATACAAATTCCATGATTATTGAATATAGGTATACTCCAGCAGTTCCACACCAAGGATGTCTAGTTCAATGGTCAATATACTTTGAACAAAACTATGATCCAAACCAGAAAATTGGAAATGTTCAATATGACATCTATACTGTAGATGATCAAGGAAAAAAAATTGGTTCAGTTGCGGAAGACATTGGTAAAAACTATCTATTTGCACCCGTGGGAACTGATTTTAGAACTATTTTGATAAAAGAACCTCCTCCAAATACTCATTATATCATAAATGCTGCTGGTACCGGACCAGAAAATACAGTTCCCGATAATACATTATCTGGATTAATCAAAGTTGATGTTACAACAGAATCTCGGCTTGTTCCGGAATTTCCAGTCAGCGCTATGATGATTATGGCTCTAGTTGTATCTATGGTTATTCTATTTACAAGATTTAAGACAAACTTTTCTAATCTTAAATTTTAGAACGAGTAATACAGGCTGATAGTAAATGAAAATCAAGCTAATGCTTGGGATATGTGTTATAGCTGCAAGTGTGATAGGTATACTCTGGTTTACATATTTTGCAGGAACACAAAATGGAGAGGTTGTTCCACGTGAAGCTAGTCAGTGGCATATAGGAAAAGGAGCTCAATACAACCCAGTGATGCAATATGATGTTTCAACAAATACCACAAAATTTTCTGCAAGGATGGAATTTTTACCTGCCACAAATCCTGGAAATCAAACTATTTTTGTTCAGATAAATCCAAATACAAACGAGGAGATAAACCAAACAGTTCCAGTAAACATAGTTTATGATTTCAATCAAGTCTCAGATAACGCAAAACCATTTTTTACCATATTGGATTCAACAGTTTTTTCAGTAAGAGATCTTGCAATTGAAAACAAATATCTGGTAAAAGGAGCAACGTGGGGCGATATGTACATTCATGATATTCAAGAAGAAATTAAAGTAACAGACTATGGCAAAATCCCACTCAAATTTGGTTCTCTTGATTCATACACCATTTCATATAAAGAAGGTCAAAAGGAAAACAAACT
>DASSAF010000238.1:0-4468 GCA_035685565.1 Nitrosopumilaceae archaeon
CACACGCAGGGAGACTGCTGACCTCCTGGAAAGGGGAATCGCGCCAAAAAACAAACCGATGAGAGATGTGCAGGAGGCAGAGGCCCACCGAGACCTCTTCTTAGAGATTCTAAAATCAAAGAAGGATCTGTCTCTACATGAAATAATGAAATGGCATTGGAAACTCTTTAACAAAACTAAACAAGACATTGCAGGCAAGTTAAGAACATACCAGGTAGGAATTGGCGACAGCAAGTTCATGCCACCTTCACAGGTGGAGGTATGTCCTATGCTGACGGAATTCTTCCAGTGGTACAACAAAAACAAGAACAAACTGCATCCGGTCGAACTTGCCGCACTGGCGCATCTAAAGTTTGTTACGATACACCCATTTGGAGACGGAAACGGACGAATCTCAAGATTGATCATGAATTTCATACTGAACAGGAAAAATTATCCGATGCTTGACATCCAGTACGAGGGAAGGAACAGCTATTACAACGCGCTTGAGAGATCACAGGTGAAGAAGGAAGGCAGAATATTTCTCCAGTGGTGTGTCAAGAAGTACATCAAGGAACACAAGAGGTACCTCAAGTAGGGACAAGAAGGCGCCAGGTAAGGGATTCGAACCCCTGCATGCCGAAGCATAACCGCTACCTTGTATTTGATCTCGAGGCGGTCGCCGTACCACTTGGCTAACCTGGCAGCCTGTATCATTTCTTATTTGGGCAAATAAATACAGTTAGAATTAAAGTGATCAAATATATAATAAAGGATATAAAGTAGACTATATATTAAAAAAGCACTTGGAAGTCCTGACCAAAAAAACACTATCCATCGAGTTTGAGGGCAAAAAATATGCACTTGCAGACGATATGACAGTTGAAGAGTTTCTAATTGATATGGGAATGCCAAAAGACAAAACCATAACCCTTAGACCAACAAAAGATGGCTTTGTGTTATTGTCTAAAAATTGATAATAGATAGTTTATTATTGATATGTACAGTAATCATATACAGGTCTGTGAAGTACGATGTCAAAGTCCAGAATTTCTATAACAATTGACAGCAAGGTAGCAAAGGCAATTGAAAACTATTACAGGGACAAGGTAAAAAACGCCGCTGAAAAAGGTGAAGCAATTCCAAAGCTTTCAAACATTTATGAAGAAATCATAGAGCGAGGCTGGGAAACAAAATCAGGCGCTCGTAAGAAATAGGAAAAGCAAAAATTCACTGGTTTTAACATCATATTGTGGGTCTAGATCTTAAGGCGTTATGTAACAGAGAAAAAACAAACCTGGAATCGTTTTCTTCCAAGGTTGTGGCAATAGATGCGTATAATGCAATTTACCAGTTTTTATCCATAATACGCGGTCCTGAGGGACTGCCATTGACAGACTCTAGAGGAAGAATTACGAGTCACATAACAGGTCTGTTTTATAGAAACATCAATTTTTTATCACTAGGAATAAAACCAGTCTATGTCTTTGATGGAAAACCGCCATCGCTAAAATCTGCAGAGATAGAAAGAAGAAAACAAATAAAAAAAGACGCCACAATAAAATTTGAAAAGGCACTCACAGAAGGAAAGTATGACGAGGCAAAAAAATATGCCCAGCAAACATCCATACTAAAAGACGACATGGTACAAGACTCTAAACATCTTTTAGATCTTTTTGGCATTCCGTATATACAGGCACCATCCGAGGGTGAGGCCACTGCCGCCAATCTTACCATAACAGGACAGGCATATGCTTCTGCAAGCCAGGACTTTGACTCGCTATTATTTGGAGCAAAAAAACTAGTTAGAAACTTTTCAAACAGCGGCAAAAGAAAGTTGCCAAACCGAAACACTACCATAGAAATAGAGCCTGAAATAATTGATCTGCAAAAAACACTTGCAGATCTTGGCCTCACAAGAGAGCAGCTAGTTGACGTGGGAATTTTAATTGGGACTGATTTTAACCCAAACGGCTTTGAGAGAATAGGACCAAAGACTGCACTAAAGGCAATAAAAGAGCACGGCAAGCTTGAAGATGTTCCACAAATCCAAGAAAAACTAGAAGAGATAAATTACAACCAAATCAGGCAAATATTTTTGCAGCCTAAAATTGCCAGTGTGGGTGAGATAAAATTCGGCGAGACTGATCATAATGGAATCATAAACTATCTGTCCTCTGAGCGAAGTTTTTCCCGCGACAGGGTGGAGACATCAATTAACAGATTAAAAAAATCAATTGAGAAAAAAAGTCACACGCTAGAGCAATGGTTCACCTAAGTGAATGATTCTAATGCAACATTTGACTGTGAGCGATGTCTGCTTGATTAATTTGCAAAGTTGGTAGCATACAAATTCTTATGGTATTGTAAAACAACTGAACCGTCAGAATATTCTACAACTGAGAGTCCCCTTATGGAAAAAACCTCACCTGAAAATTCAGATGCGAGTTTCGCTGGTATGTCCAGTATTGCCTTGTATACATAGCCATACTCAGTTGGGCAGGCAACTGTCATGGATTGGCCGCTTCCATATGCAAGACAATTGTCAAAAGATCCGCGTGGTAAAGCATCATGGCTTTGTGGCAATGGTTGTGGAATGGCAGTTTTCATTGTCTGAGTTTCACTTGCCTGACTTTGAAAAAGATCAAAATAATTAGCGGTTGCAAAGCCTAGGACAAAAAAGCCAATAATTCCAAATACTAAAAGTGCATTTTGTAGTGGATGCATTTTTTCTGATTTTCGATGGATTTCCTTTCTCTTACTAGACATAGGAGCAATGACATTAATCTTCATTCCATTTCTTGTCTGAGATGATTCCACATATAGGCAGCTGGGATGAATTTGTTCCTCTGTTTTAAAACCACAAATATTACAAATTCGCTGTGTCATCTTCCTACAACTTGGGCACAAGGAACAGTTTACAAGTATCCCACCACAAGTTCTACATGATTCGTCTGGCATTAGCAACTAAAATTTGTAATGATAATTAAGTAATGCTGACAAACTTGTATGTGAACCTGACACAGATGTAAGCATGGCTTATTTGCTTGATTTGTATTGTACTTGACAATGACTGGAACAGTAGGATACTTTGATAATATTTTTGGATTTGATGCATTATGTAGTGATATTACTAATCTAGATGAGGATATCGAGTTGGTTGCAGTCCTAAACCAGAAAGGAAGAGCCATAGAAATGAAAGCCAGAGAAGAAGGAATAGACAAGGATCTTACACCACAAAAGAGAGAGATGTTCTTTATGCAATGCGTTCTCCAGACCTTAATGAACAGGGATCATGATGATGAATGTGGCAAGGTCAAGAGTTCAATTCTTGAGAGGGAGAGATTTACAATATTTTTATTTGAGTTCTTTAACTATGTCATTTTAACAGTTTCAAGACCAATCTTGAATCCAATGCATCTTAAGAACAGCATTTCAGAGAAGATAGCCAACATCAAGAAAGTGGAACTGGCACAATAAATCCTTCTCAAAAGAAAATAGATAAATAAATTTTTATAAAATTGGAATTGTCATTTAGGAAAATCCATCGACAATAATTCCCGAAGATAATTTTTGAAATCATTGACGTAAATTCCTTGCCATTTTAATATGCATAATTGGATCAATTGGTTTGGCTGAAGTATTAAAGCAGAAATTAAGCTAAAACTACAATTTGTAAGAAATCCCTAAAAGTAATGTCACGCTGATAGCAAGCACGAAAACTCTACTAATTGCAAAAATGGCAAGTTTTGTAATAATCATTATTGTAGTGTCCATATCAACCTCAGTCGTATTTGCTCAAGTACCTAATTCATTGACAACGACTCCTTCAGGTCTTGTGCCTCCAGCTTAAATCTTACTTCTATGCTCTAGTTTCTATGGGTTTACGCATAATAATATCACTTAAGAGAAATGATTCAGAAATTATTGGAATTGGAATAAACGAATTTGGTAAGAACACATATCTTGATTTGAAAGATGTGTACGAGAATCAAGTTAAAATTTTTAATGAAATCAAACAGGGCAAAAGGGATAAATCTGAAAAACCAGTTTACGTTCTTTGGATGGACGAAGAATTTGGATACCATCTTATCCATGTGGATAAAATAGAGGGAAATTACGAGCTGTACTCAAGAACCGGAAACATAGATGAACTATTGAGTGACCTTCCTGATTACAAAGAATAAATATACGAAAATGGCAAAATCCAAAAAACAAAGAAATCATAATTTTAAATCCTTTTTGGAACGATAATCATAATTACAAGAAAAACAGACTTGATCATTCCATGGCAAGCCAGAAAGTAACCCTAGAATTTTTAAAGCAACACCTTTGGAAAGCTGCTGACATACTACGTGGTAGCCTTGATGCAAGCGAATACAGACAGCCAGTAATGACCATACTGTTTCTAAAAAGACTAAACGACAGATTCGAAGAAAACATAGAAATTCTTGTTAAAAAGGGAAAATCAGATACAAGTCAAATCCAG
>DASSAF010000239.1:0-4444 GCA_035685565.1 Nitrosopumilaceae archaeon
CCGAGGGGGATTTGAACCCCCGACATCCGCGTTGCGAACGCGGCATCACTACCACTAGACTACCGGCCCTTTTGTTATCAAGAATGTTATCTGTTTTTATTCATTTACTCTCAAAGAATAATACTAGGATTCTGAAGAAAATCACTGATGACTTTTGATACGGTAATTACTGATTCACATGTACTTTTACCAAGCGGAATAGCAGAAAAAAATATCATAATTGATAATGGTAAGATTGTTGATTTTACGACTGAAGTTCCACAATGTAATGTAAGAATTAACGCTAGAGGTTTGGTATCTATACCTGGGATTATAGATCCACATGTACATTATGGTGTTTATTCACCCATAGAAAAAGCTGCAATTTCAGAATCTAGAGTAGCAGCAATTGGAGGAGTTACTACAATGATGCGGATGTTAAGATTGGGAGGTTCATACAAGAAACTTCTTGACTCGCATCTTTCAGAAAGCTCCACTTCTCATTATATTGATTATACAATTCACGCATCAATTCTTCAGAAGAATCAAATCGAAGAAATGGAATTTTGTACAAAAAAAGGAATTAACTCATTCAAGGTTTACATGAACTTGGGTGAAGATGTGGGTCATGTCTATATGGATATGGCTCCAGGATCAAGTTCCTTAGACGAAGAAAAAGTAGAAATGGACCTGTATATGATTGAGAAAATAGTTTCAACTGCCGCATCTTTACATTGTCCTGTCTTGGTTCATGCTGAGGATTACCAGATGTGTTCATGTGGTATAAGAGAAGGAAAAGAAAAAAAGAAAGATGGGCTTGGAGCATGGTCAGAAAGCAGATCAGTTGAATCTGAGATAAAATCTATTAGAACTATTTCTAAAATTGCAAGAAAAGTTGGATGTGTCCTATACTTTGTACATATTGGATCACAGGGAGCTATGAATGCTATAAAAGACGAAAAAAACAACGGTACAAAAATTTTTGTTGAAACATGTCCTCATTATCTTACACTGTCTTATGAATCACAAAAAGGCTATCTGGCAAAAGTAATGCCCCCAATTAGAACATCAAATGATGTGGATGCAATATGGAAAGAAATCCAATCAGGTACTGTTAATTCAATAGGGACAGATCATGTTGCAAATAGGCTCAATCTTAAACTAGCAGGCAATGCAGTATGGGATGCACTTGCTGGCTTTCCTGGAATGGGAACAATGTTACCTATATTGATTAGTGAAGGTGTAAACAAAGGCAGGATGACATTAGAACAACTTGTTTCTCTAACAAGTATCAACACTGCAAAAATATTTGGAATGTTTCCAAAAAAGGGAAGCCTTCAGAATGGTTCAGATGCTGATATTACTATTATTGATTTGAAAAAAGAAAACAAGGTTTCAAGTCAACTGCTTGATGGTTTTTCAGATTATTCAGTATATGAGGGTTGGAACCTGAAAGGCTGGCCTGTTAAAACACTAGTAAGAGGAGAACTTGTGGCAGAAAACTTTGAAATAATAGGTAAACCAGGTTATGGAAAATTTGTTACAAGACCTGTTCTAGGTTAAAACATCGAATTTTCCATTTTCTTTTACTTTGTATATTATGTCTGGTTTTGTAAAAAGTCCAACTTCTATAACACCTGGAATTTCTATGAGTTTTATAGCCAATTCTTTTGGTTTTGATATGTTGCCAAAATCACAATCCAAAATTATGTTTCCGTTTTCTGTCACAAAAGGATATCCTCTTTCTATAATACGCAGGTTTGGTTTTCCACCGTATTTCTTAATTTGTTTTGCTGCAATGTTTCTTGCAAAGGGATGTACTTCAACTGGTACACTTCGGTTTAATTTTTTAACAAATTTTGATTCATCAGCAATGATGACGACTTTTTTTGCTGTATTTATTAGAATTTTTTCACGTAATAGTGCACCACCTCCTCCCTTTATCATATTTTTATTTTCATCAATTTGATCTGCACCGTCAAAAACAAGATCTATGTGTTCAATTTGATCTGCTTCAATTATTGGTATTCCTGCTTTTTCTGCTTCTATCTTGATTTGTAAAGATGTGGGAATTGCTTTTATCTTGATTTTATTTTTTTTTAGATAAGGACCAATTGATCTAACTATGGTAGTCGCAGCCCTTCCACTGCCAAGCCCCAAAACATAGTTATTTTTAATTAACTTTAATGCATCGCTTGATAATGCCTTGATGGCATCATCTAATGTCAACTATTCTACCTCAACTTGTTCTAGCTTTGAAAGTGCTTTCATTATTTCGCTTTTAATTTTATCAATATCTTTGTCATCTTCTTCCAGTTTTTCTTCTTCTGGAATTTTTAATGCTGTAGGAATCTGAATTTTTTTCTCAATAGGTGTTTGTTGTTCAAGATGAGGTGTTTCTATGACTGGTTGGGGTATCTCTATAACGGGGTTTGGTATTTCTATGACTAGTTTTGGCATTTCTAGTGGCTGAATTTCAACTTGTTTTGGTTGCTCGATTTCAACAATTGGATTAATCACTTCGTGTTTGGCTATTGGTTTTGGTGTGGCAACAGCTGGTTTGATAAATTCTAATGGGAATTCTGGAATTCTATTTGAGATTTCTGTCAGTGTTGTAATCTCTACCGATCTGTGGTTCTCTGGAATCGGGATTTCAATAAATGGTTTTGAGGCGTATTCTCCTTTTGGTTTTTGAATCTCTGTTTTTATTTCAACTTTCTTCATTTGTGGTTTTTCATAAACAATTTCTTTGATTGATTCTGGTTGTTTTGTTTGGGATGCAGAAATGGCAGTAATTGCAATTTTGGAAGAAATTTCGTTTAGCCTTTGATCTAAATGTGATAGCTTTTGGTCCATTAATGTTATCAATCCATCTCCAAGTGGTCCAAGATCTGGATGCTTACTGGCCATCTCTAGCTTCTCAATTCTAGTTATCACAATTCCAAGCTGATGCTGATATCTAAGTAATAATTTGTCACGATTTACTTTTGAGAGTTCAGATTCCTGCTGATATAATCTGGATATCGTTTTTGTAAGGATTTCTTTTTCAATTTTAAGTGATTGAATCTGACTTTTGATAATAGAACTTGTTCCAATGATTTGTTTGTTATTTCGTCGTTTTGGGATTTTGTCCATGGCAACAGCCGTACAGGCTCCTGCAACTGAACCTAAAACCAAAACTAATTCTTCCATCTAGGTATACCATTTGATCCAAGTATATTTTCTTATTCTTGCATCTGGATATCCGCAGCTAGCACAACGTTTGTGTCGTGCATGATATGCGTTTTTTCCACATCTCCTACATCTTATGTGAGTATGTTTTTTTGTATACCCACCCATTGAGGTTGTTCCTTTAGTCATTAAACAATCACTTTGGTGGTGGAGATATGATTACCACATTGTCTCCTCTGACAACTATGGTTCCAAGACTTTTTGACTCGCCCTCCGAAGGGATCTCTTCTGAAGAGTCAAGCAGCAGGTTCATGTGTTGGTCAAAACCATGTAGGTTTCCTCTGATTACTTTGCCGCCCTTTAGTTTGATAAGAACGACTTTGTTGAGGCTTTCATCCAATACTTTTACTGCCATGTCTACTGACATTTATTTCACTTATTACCCACTGTATCGAGGGTATATATTAAAATTTCATTGGTGTAATTTTCGGCTTTTATCAGTAAGGCAAGTTTGACTCTTTTAGTAGATTCTGGACAATTTCTGATAAGATCATCTTGCCATCTTTTACAGTTGCTTTAGTAGGATCACCCCATATTCCATTTTTTGCTACAGCTAAAAATGATTTGGACGCAAGTTTGTTTAACCTGTTTTTTTGTTTTTCAGAATACATGTCAACATTGAATCCATTTCGTGCCTTTTTCATTTCTACTTTTTTTGATATTGCAAGCATTATTGATGTTTCAACAAAACCTGCATGATCAAACTTTCTTTTCATAAAATGCCAGTAGGAAAACACTGAAACTTGCACTTTTCCTCTTGCAATTTTACTCATTATTTTAGGGATGTTTTTTAAAGATGGCTGATTGCCATGATGGCCATTAAGTATTATGATCTGATTGATTTTATTTTTTGATAAAGAGGTACACAAATCTATAAGAAATTTTTGTAATGTTGACTTTGGTATACTAAGATTAAATCGTGGGTGATGTTCAAATGAAACCCCATAATTTATTGTAGGCAAAAGCATAAAGCCTGTTTTTTCTGAAAGACGTCTTGCAATCTCAGATACAATATCTGAATCTGTAGAAACTGGTAGATGTGGTCCGTGTTGTTCTATGGAACCCACAGGAATGAGAGCAACACGTCTCTTGGATTTAATTAATTTGCTTAAAACGGGATCTGAAAGATCTTTAACTTCGATCATCTGGATCGTTTAGGTTTAACATGGACTTTTCCCCAGTAAACTTCTAGTCTTCCCTCCAAGTGCATTCTTACTGCTTCCAAAAGTGTTTT
>DASSAF010000240.1:0-16131 GCA_035685565.1 Nitrosopumilaceae archaeon
CCGGTGCTCCGCTTACCATTACTATGAATTTATCATCAGGCTGTGTATTTGGATTTATTTGTACTCCTGTCATTTTTTCATCAGCAGTTAGATTGGCCTGTACTTTGGCATCCATCAAAGTTCTTGGCAGATCTACATTTAAGGAACCATCCGTAGTCGCAGCTATCGTTATCTCGAGCATTAACTTGTCAGCATAAACATCCATGCTCTTGACAGCTCCTCCTTTGATGGTATATGGAACATTATATGTTTGACCTCCTGCGTTAACTTGGAAGGTACCGCTTGTCACAAGTGTGTTTGCAATAATTTGTCCATTACCTCCGCTGTATTGGAATGTAGTTGTAACATTTTGATATTTACCATATTGAGCTATAACGGTATAATTCCCTGCTTGTTTCCACAATGGACCATTGGCCTTAAGTGTGACAGTAAAAGTTCCAGTAGAAGATAGAAACGGTTGACCAATTGAAACTATATTTTTTAATGAATCTCTGACTATAACCGCAACAGCTGTTTGATTTTGTATTTCTCTTATGGTTCCTTTTATGATTACGGTATCTCCTTGATTGTACGATTTTTGATCTGTGACAACTGTTATTGGAAGAGTTGCGCCAAGAGCTGTGCCGGATTGAGAACTTTCAAGTATTTGATGTGCAGTTGTTTGATTATTTACGGTAGTTGGGGCTGTTGTAGAAGCTACTCCAACATTTACATAAAATGTTTGAGATTGTGATTGATAGTTACTAGCAATTACATTTACAGTACCAGTAAAATTCCCACTTTTTTGATATATGTGAGTAGTTGTTAACTTGTTTCCTGTATCATGAGGAGAACCATCTCCAAAATTCCATTCAACATTTCTAGACGTAGTGGAACCAAGATTAAGGTTAAAATTAACTGTTAATGGCGTTTTGCCACTGGTTGGGCTAACAGTAAGTTTGATAGTAAATTCATCTGCATGAGCTGAATTTAATGTGATAACTGTTGATATTGTAACTATAGTTAATATTGTGTAAACTAAACATGTTGACTTCTTCATATTTACTAGCAAATAATCAATGATAATGAGTATTTATGTATTAATAAAAGAAAAGTTGACTTGGAGTTTTAGTATTTTGGCATAAATCTTAGCCCAGTCTTTGCAGAAACAGCAATTATGGATATAATTGCAATTGCAAGTACTAGCATTGCTATTGTACCAAACTCTGGAACTATCCATGTACCAATGATCTCGACATCCTGATCTCCTTGCAGAAATTGTATTGTTAGTGTTCTAAAGCTGTTATTTGTTTCTTCACTAGATGGTGGTACTTCTGCGCCATCAATTAAAACAATAAATGAATCATCCTGACCGTTAGTAGTTTTAGCGTCAATCAATGATCTTGGGATTTGGAGCGTGATATCACAGTTGACATTGCAGCTAGTGGAATTTAAGGAGGTTATTAGAGAAATACTTTGAGTATCTATTGTCATATCTTTTACTGTTCCACCACTAATGGTATAATTTACACTAAATGTTTGCTGACTGCTGGGATCTTTGACTATAAAGTAATTACTAACTGGAGTTATGGAGCTAGCAAAAGTAAAGGTTGTCTGCGTTGTAACAGTAGGACCATATTGCACTTTTACTGTATATGTTCCGCTGGATACCCATAATTTACCTTCAGCTTTGATGTTGGCATTTGAATACGTACCATCTTGTGAAACATCAATTTGATTTATGTAAACCACATTTTTATCGGCATTGAAAATCTGAATGGTTACAGGGGTTCTTGGCACAACAGCTTTTACAACTCCAGAAATCACAATAGAATCGTTAATAGTGTAAGATGATTTGTCTGTGGTGACTGTAATATTGGGAGAAGTTGGGGCAGTTGTTTGTGCAAAACTTGGGATACACCAGATTGATAAGACAAAGAGCGCGATTATTGGGAAAATAAAATAACGCATGACAAATTTGATCTTTACGTGTATATTTCCTTTACTATGATTAGATCTAAAAAAATGAAAAAATTGAATGTTCTAGTATTTTGGCATAAATCTTAGCCCAGTCTTTGCAGATACAGCAATTATGGATATAATTGCAATTGCAAGTACTAGCATTGCTATTGTACCAAACTCTGGAACTATCCATGTACCAATGATATCTATCTGTCCAACTCCAACAGTAAATGGAATTGTTACTGTTCTTGTATCCGAGGTAGTTGTTTCTGTTTCGGTGTCTTTCTCTTCACCGTCTACTAGCACAACAAAGCTTTGATCATTGTTGCCATTTTTTGAATCAAGTACTGATCTTGGAATGTTAAGTGTAATTTGTCCATCATCATTAGCTTGAATGTTTACAGTCAAGGTTTTTGATACGACACTAAGAGTTCCACTTAACACAGTGCCACCATTGATGCTATAGGGTATACAGTATACTTCATCATTTAGTTTGGCTGCGAGTTGAGTTGGATCACAACTTGTTGCACCACCGCCAAGAATAGTAAACTGGACTTTGTTTGATATTCCCTGTTGGTTTCCATATTGGGCAAAAATGGTGTAAACTCCACTTTTAGTCCATAAAGGACTTGCAGTAGTCAACTTTGTTACAAAATCTCCATTATTGTCCAATGTTAGTTGACTGACTTGAACAATACTCCCTGATGAATCACTTATTCGTAATGTAAGGTGTTGACCTGGGTAAGGATTTCTTACATGACCACTTACCATAATGCTGGAGTTGTGATCATATGCTGTCTTGTCCGTAAAAACTGTTATCGGAATAGGATTCTGTGAAGTACCGCTTCCTATGATTAGTTGATTGGGTGAAGACAGGTCTTGCCATTGTGCAAAAGCTGGAACCACTCCCACAACAGCTATTGTGGCAAGAATAGCGATCAGCGCGTATTCTTTATGAGTACTCATCTTGTTTGCGATTAGGAAGAATGGATATTTATGTATATTTAAAAAAATGAAAAAATTGAATGTTCTAGTATTTTGGCATAAATCTTAGCCCAGTCTTTGCAGATACAGCAATTATGGATATAATTGCAATTGCAAGTATTAGAGCTGCTATTGGTCCAAACTCTGGAACTTTGGCTGGTGGTGGAGGTAATTCGCCTGTAAGCTCAACAGTAACTTTGTTAGTTCTAGCTTGCTCGTCACCCTGTTGGACATAAATTGTGTATACTCCATTTTCTGTCCATATTGGACTGCCAGTGTTTAACTTGGCCATGAAGTCACCATTGTTATCAACAGTTAGTTGTGTAGCACTTACAACATTTCCAGACGGCATAGTTACTTTCATACCTATATCTTGACCAGGATATGGATGATCTACATGACCACTTACCATGATAATGGATTTGTGATCATATGTTGATTTATCCGTAGTTACAGATATTGGCAGAATCGGTCCACTGGCAGTAAGAGGGTTGTAAGTTGCCTTCGGTAGACAATCTGGTGGACAGTCTGCAAAAGCTGGAACCACTCCCACAACAGCTATTGTGGCAAGAATAGCGATCAGCGCGTATTCTTTATGAGTACTCATCTTGTTTGCGATTAGGAAGAATGGATATTTATGTATATTTAAAAAGGGCGCTGGGGACTTGGTAGGACATTTTTCTCACTGTTGCCGATCTAGACATAAAATCATATGTCAAACTTTCAATTTGATTTACTTGTGTTTTATATTGTAATCCATTATCTTCTTCACTTTTGATACTATGATATTCTAATATTAAGTTGGAAATAGAAGAATTTGGGTTCTTGAAGGTAATAGAATCTTAAAAAATGAAAAAATTGAATGTTCTAGTATTTTGGCATAAATCTTAGCCCAGTCTTTGCAGATACAGCAATTATGGATATAATTGCAATTGCAAGTACTAAAGCTGCTATTGTACCAAACTCTGGAACTATCCATGTACCAATAATCTCTATCTGCTCAGTTCCATCCGTGAATGGAATTGTCAGAGTCCTGTCAGTAATTGTGGGTGTTTCAGTAAATTGAGCTTCTGCATTATCATTTAAGACAATGAATTGATCATCTGTTTGATTATCACTTTTCTTTGAATCTATCAATGCTCTTGGTAGGTCTATGGTTAATTGCCCATCTCCTGTTGTTTGTATTGACACAATCAATGATTTGGACTGGATATCAGCCTTGATTCCGGTTACTTTACCATTTGTGATACTATATGAAACTGAAAAGTCAGTACCATCCACTTTAATGGTGTTTCCTGAATTTGTTGGTCCACTAGAACCAGTAAATTGGAACGTTGTTTTGGCTGATCTATCTTTACTACCAAACTGTACATCTACTTCGTAAGTACCAGCAGCTTGCCACAAACTACTACCACCAACTGTGATCGTTGTACTGTATGTTCTATCACTTCCAAGATCCACTTGAGCTATCTGCACAACATTTCCAATAGGATTTCTAACTATAACTGAAACTGGTGTGCCAGAGATATAGTCCTGTGTTGTTCCTGATATGGTGAGTTTGTCGCCATCGTTATACGATGTTTTGTCTGTTGTAACAGTAATTGGTACTCCTGTTGAGGTCTGAGGATTTGTATTTGCAAGTATGGGATTCTGGTATTGATTCTGTGTAGAATTGTCTGCAAAAACCGGAATAGTCGCTGTTGCAGCCGCCAGAATTGCAAGTAATGCAAATCCACTAAAACGAATACTCATCTTGTTTTTGGATTATTTTTTCACTATTTAAGGTTGCGAAAAAAATTATTGACAAGAAACAGTAAATTTCAATCCAGCTAATTACATATATATTAACCTCTCGGCGGAAAATTCGTAGTTTGTGGATTAATTGTTTATTTACAGCTAATGTTCGAAGGAGCTTTTTAACATGATAACTAAAAAAGATCACATCCTAGTTCCAGATCATATCTATGTTCCAAAACATGAGATAATGACAAAAAAGGAAGCCGAAGAAACACTAGAAAAATTTCATACAAAACCTACTGAAATGCCGCTTATTTATGTAAATGATCCTGCCATCAAAGGCTTGGGAGTAAAACCCGGTGATATGATTAAGATAACAAGAAAAAGTGCAACTGCTGGTGAAAGTATCTATTACAGATACGTGGTGGAAGAGTAATGGCAAACATTTCAAACAAACGTTGGCCAATAATTCAGGATATATTAAAAAGAGAAGGTATAGCTCGACAACATCTTAATTCATATGATGAATTTTTAGAAAGAGGCCTTCAAAGTATAATTGATGAAGTTGGACAAATCGAAATTGAAAGCGCAGAATATCCATACAAAATTCAACTTGGTAAGCTAAAACTACAACAACCAAGGATGATGGAACTTGATGGTTCTATAACACACATAGCTCCCATGGAAGCAAGACTACGCAACGTTACATACGCATCTCCAGTAATGCTTGAGGCAAGTGTTGTAGAAGATGGAAAAATTCTGGAATCAAGATTTGTCCACATTGGTGACATGCCAGTTATGGTAAGATCAAACGCTTGCCTTTTGCATAATCTTTCTGAACAAAAACTTGTAGAACATGGTGAAGATCCAAACGATCCCGGTGGATATTTTATTATAAATGGATCAGAACGAGTGATTGTTGGACTAGAAGATCTTTCTTATAATAAAATTATAGTTGATAAAGAAACTGTTGGTGGCAACACTGTCTTCAAAGCTAAAGTCTATTCATCTATTGTTGGTTATCGTGCAAAACTGGAGCTTGTAATGAAAAATGACGGATTAATAGTTGCAAAAATTCCTGGTTCTCCTGTTGATATACCTGTAGTTACATTAATGAGAGCATTAGGACTTGAATCTGATAGAGAAATTGCTGCCGCAGTTTCACTTGTTGATGACATTCAAGATGAACTTGAAGCATCATTTGAAAAATCGGGTGATGTACCAACTGCAAAGGATGCAATAGTGTACATCAGTAAGAGAATAGCACCTGGAATGCTTGAAGAATTCCAGATAAAGAGAGCAGAAACTCTGCTTGACTGGGGACTTTTACCACATCTTGGCAAACATCCAGACAATAGAAAAGAAAAATCACAATTTCTCGGAGAAGCAGCTTGCAAATTAATTGAATTAAAACTAGGTTGGCTTACACCTGATGATAAAGATCATTATGGAAATAAAGTCATAAAATTTGCAGGTCAGATGCTTGCAGATTTATTCAGAACTGCATTTAGAAACTTGGTACGAGATATGAAATATCAACTTGAACGTTCTGGACAGAAAAGAGGAATTAATGCGGTTGCAGCAGCAGTAAGACCAGGTATAGTTACTGACAAACTAAATAATGCAATTGCAACAGGAAATTGGGGAAGAGGTAGAGTAGGAGTAACCCAACTTTTGGATAGAACAAACTATCTTTCAACAATTAGTCATCTTAGAAGAATCCAATCTCCTTTGAGCCGAAGCCAACCAAACTTTGAGGCAAGAGATTTACATTCAACACATTTTGGTAGAATATGCCCAAGTGAAACTCCTGAAGGATCAAATTGTGGACTAGTAAAGAATCTAGCCCTTTCTGCAATAATATCAGTGAACGTTCCATCTGAAGATATTATTGAAAAACTCTATGATCTTGGAGTAACTTATGTTTCAGACGCAAAAGATGAACTGAAAAAAGAAGGAACAAGAATCTTTGTTGATGGAAGACTGATTGGATATTATAAAGATGGACAGAAGCTTGTGGATTCATTACGTGAACTAAGAAGAAACTTCAAAATCCATCCTCATATTGGCATATTTTTGTACCAGTCTGATATTGAAGGTTCTACAAAGAGACTTTATGTAAACTGTAATGCCGGAAGAGTTCTACGCCCTCTAATTGTAATAAAAGATAACAAACCCCTCTTAACGCAAGAACTTATCGATAAGGTAAGCAAAAAATTCCTTTCTTGGAGTGATCTTTTACACATGGGAGTAATTGAATTAGTGGATGCAAATGAGGAAGAAAACTGTTACATTGCAATGGATGAAGAGAATGTAAAAAAACATACTCACATGGAAATATTCCCATCTGCAATTCTTGGTGCAGGGGCATCAATAATTCCATATCCTGAACATAATCAATCTCCAAGGAATACATATGAATCAGCCATGGCAAAACAAAGTCTTGGATTTTCTACTCCATTGATGAATGCAAGTACATATGTGCGACAACATTTCATGTTATATCCACAAACTCCAATCGTAACAACAAAAGCGATGGGACTTTTGGGATTAGAAGACAGACCTGCTGGACAAAATTGTGTTGTTGCAGTATTACCCTTTGATGGTTACAATATTGAAGATGCTATAGTTTTAAGCAGATCATCTGTAGAACGAGGATTAGGAAGAACTTTCTTTTATAGAATCTATGAAGCAGAGGCAAAACAGTATCCTGGAGGAATGCGAGATAACTTTGAAATTCCAAATGCAGAAGCAAATATTCGTGGTTTTCGTGGTGAAAAAGCTTACAGATTGTTAGAAGAAGACGGTGTAATTGCAACTGAATCCACGGTTCAAGGTGGAGATATTTTGATTGGAAAAACTAGTCCACCAAGATTTATGGAAGAATATAGGGAATTTGAGGTAAAAGGACCATATAGGAGAGATACCTCAATTGGAGTAAGACCATCGGAGAATGGTGTTGTTGATACTGTTGTTATGACTCAATCACACGATGGTGGTAGGATGTATAAGATTAGAGTTAGAGATGTAAGAATTCCAGAAATAGGTGACAAGTTTGCATCAAGACATGGTCAAAAAGGAGTTGTAGGTTTACTTGTCAATCATGAAGATTTACCATACACAGCTGATGGAGTTGTTCCAGACGTATTGATTAATCCACACGCATTTCCATCTAGAATGACTGTTGGAATGTTTCTAGAATCAGTGACTGGAAAAGCTGCAGCACTTAGAGGTACTAAGATGGATGGCTCTGCATTTGTAGGAGAAAAATTGGAGGATGTCAAAGGAGTGCTAGAATCTGCAGGTTTCAAATATTCAGGAAAAGAAATGATGTATGATGGAAGAACAGGAAAAGCATTTCCTGCTGAAGTTTTCATTGGAGTTGTATACTATCAAAAACTTCACCACATGGTTGCAGATAAGATCCATGCTAGAGCAAGAGGACAAGTACAGATGTTAACAAAACAGCCAACAGAAGGACGTGCACGTGGAGGTGGTTTGAGATTTGGAGAAATGGAAAGAGACTGTCTTATTGCATACGGTGCTTCTATGATGTTAAAGGATAGACTACTTGATGAATCAGATAAGGCTGATATTTACATCTGTGAAAGGTGTGGACTAGTATCATATTATGACATTAAACAACGACGTTTTGTTTGTAGAGTTTGTGGCGATAAAGCAAAAGTGACATCAATCTCAGTAGCTTACGCATTCAAGCTCTTACTACAAGAAATGATGAGCTTAGATGTTGCTCCAAGACTTTTGATAAAGGAGAAAGTATAATGGCTCTTGAAACTATAAAGATAATAGACGGAATCAAATTCTCCGTTTGGTCACCCACAGAAATCAGAAAATATTCTGTTGCAGAAATCACTGCTCCAGAAACTTATGATGAAGACGGGATGTCTGTACAAGGTGGATTAATGGATGGAAGGCTTGGAACATTAGAACCGGGACAAAAATGTATTACATGTGGTAATACTGCAGCAAGGTGTCCGGGACATTTTGGTCATATTGAACTTGCTGAACCTGTCTTACATATCGCATTCATTGATAACATATACAAACTTCTTTTAACTACATGCAGATCATGTGCTAGACTGAAAATTCCAAAAGAAGACCTAGAAGAATATCATAGAATACTGAACAAAGAGGCAGCATATACGGTAATATCTGTAAAACATATACCCGACCAAATTATTGAAAAAGCAAAAAAGGAAAAAACATGTCCGCATTGTGGCAAATCACAATATGATATGATCTTTACAAAACCAACAATCTTTATTGAAAAGACAGAACTTGGTGAAAACAGATTACTACCAATAACAATCAGAGAAAGATTTTCTCACATGATTGATGATGATCTAAAACTTTTGGGATATGATCCTTCTACTGCAAGACCAGAATGGTTTGTACTACAAGTTTTACCTGTTCCACCTGTAACTGTAAGACCATCAATAATTCTAGAAACAGGAATTAGATCAGAAGATGATCTAACACACAAACTTGTTGATATAATAAGAGTAAATCAGAGATTAAAAGAAAGTAAGGAAGCAGGAACCCCGCCACTTATTGTTCAAGATCTTGTTGATTTGTTACAATATCACACAACAACATATTTCGATAATGAGGTTTCTGGAATTCCACAAGCTCATCACCGATCAGGTAGACCGCTGAAAACTTTGACACAAAGACTAAAAGGAAAAGAGGGAAGATTCAGAGGCTCACTTTCTGGAAAAAGAGTAGACTTTTCCAGCAGAACTGTAATTTCACCAGATCCAAATCTTGACATTGCTGAGGTTGGAGTTCCAGAAGCTGTAGCAATAAAACTTACAATACCTGAAGTTGTTACAGAATGGAACATTGAAAGACTAAAAAGACTTGTGATAAATGGTCCATACAAATTCCCCGGAGCAAATTATATTGTAAGACCTGATGGAGTAAAGATTAGACTTGATTTTGTTGAAGATAGAGAAACAATTGCAAACAATATTGAGATTGGATATCTTATAGAAAGACATCTATCAGACGGTGATATTGTCATGTTTAACAGACAACCATCTCTACACCAAATGTCAATTATGGGTCATTATGTTAAGGTCTTACCCGGCAAAACTTTCCGATTGCATCCATCTGTATGTCCTCCATATAACGCTGACTTTGATGGAGATGAAATGAACCTACACGTGCCACAAAGTGAGGAAGCCAGAGCTGAAGCAATTCTTTTGATGCGTGTACAGGATCAATTGATCTCACCAAGATACGGAGGACCAATCATTGGTGCATTACGAGATTTCATCACAGGAGCATATCTATTAACAAAAGACGGTACTACACTAACTCCAGAATACTTTGCAAATCTTGCAATGATTGGAGGATATGATGGAACTTTTCCAGAACCTGCAATTAAAAATAAAACTGGTCAGTTTTATACAGGAAAACAATTATTCTCACTTTTCATGCCAAAAGACTTTAACTATGTAATTACATCAAAATGGTCCAAAGGAACCAAAGGTCCAACAAAAGACGTTGTAATAAAAAATGGTCAATTAATCAGTGGTGTAATTGATAAAGCATCAATTGGTGCTGAAGAACCAGATAGTGTTTTGCATAGAATCACAAAAGACTATGGATATGACGAAGCAAAAAAATTTCTGAATTCTATTTTGGTAATGTTAAAACAATTTATCACACATTATGGTTTTAGCTATGGATATTCTGATCTTGAGCTTTCAACAAAAACAAAAGAAAACATTCTGGGTGGAATACAGGAAACATATGACAAGGTTTATGATCTTATCTCTCAGGCAAAGAAAGGAACTTTGCAGCTTAGTAGAGGTCTTTCTGCAGATGAAGCATTAGAAGCATATATTGTAAATGAACTTTCAAAAGCAAGAGACAAGGCAGGAAGCACGGCTGACAAGTCTTTTGATGAAACAAATGCTGGAAGAATTATGGCTACAACCGGTGCCAGGGGCTCATCTCTGAACATAGGACAGATGGCTGGTGCCTTAGGTCAGCAATCCATCAGAGGAAAAAGAATCAACAAAGGATACAACAATAGATCTCTTCCACACTTTAAAGAAAATGACACTAATCCGGATTCAAGAGGATTCGTAAAATCAAACTATCGTGAAGGTCTATCTACACTAGAATTTTTCTTCCATGCAATGGGAGGACGTGAAGGTCTTGTAGATACTGCAGTTAGAACCCAACAAAGTGGTTACATGCAAAGAAGGTTGATCAATGCACTTGAACACCTTAAGCTAGAATATGATGGAACCGTACGAGATCCACATGGTCATATTATACAATTCTTGTATGGTGAAGATGGAATTGATGTCGCAAAAAGCGATCACGGCGAAGCATTTAGAGTTCAAAGATTAATAGAATCTGAAACAATTATTGACACTGGTAAAAAAGCAACAAAAGAAGAGATAACAGAACTTTCCAAGAAATACACAAAGACATTCAATCCGCGATTAACACACGCAGTACACGATGCATTACTTGAATCAAAAATAAGCCGAGACGGTGTTGAAAAAGTTTGCAAGAAGGCATTAGAGTTGTACGATAATGCCAAAGTAGAACCGGGACAAGCAGTAGGTGTAGTAACTGCACAATCTATTGGTGAACCTGGAACTCAGATGACACTAAGAACATTCCACTTTGCAGGAATTAGAGAAAGAAACGTAACACTAGGTCTTCCAAGATTAATTGAACTTGTTGATGCACGCAAAAAACCAGTAACACCAACAATGGACATCTACCTTGAAGAAAACTACAAAAAATCAAAAGAAAAAGCAATCAAAGTTGCACGTGAAATCTTACATACAAAGGTTAGTGCACTTGTATCAAGCACGGAGACTGATTATTCCACAAAAATCAAACTGAATCTAAATACTGACAAGCTAAAAGAAAGGGCTTGTACCATAGCAGATGTTGAAGAAGCATTACAATCATCAAAAAAGAAATTTGAAATTGAAACTAGCGGTAATTCCATTACACTAACACTTGCTGAAGAATCAGATGCTCAAACAGTTCTTGCAATGAGAAACAAAATTCTTGGTACCAAAGTAAAAGGAGTAGCTGATGTTGAAAGAGTTACTATAGTGCAACAAGATGATGAATGGGTAATACAGACATCTGGTTCTAACATTGCAAAGGTGTTTGAAATTGATGGTGTTGACAAGAAAAATATACGCACAAATAATGTTTTTGAAATTGCAGGCACACTAGGAATTGAGGCTGCACGTAACGCACTGATAAATGAGCTTAGTTCAACACTTGAAGATCAGGGTCTTGAAGTAGACATTAGATATCTCATGCTTGTTTCAGATTTGATGTGTTCTAGAGGATATATGCAACAAATTGGAAGACATGGAATTGCTGGAACAAAGACAAGTGTACTTGCAAGAGCTGCATTTGAAATTACTGTTCCAACAATTGCAGAAGCTGCATTGGCTGGAGAAGTTGAACAACTAAAAGGTGTGACAGAAAATGTAATTGTTGGTGGAAATATTCCTGTAGGAACTGGAACCGTGGATCTTTACATGAAGGTAGTTGAAGATGGTTAAACTTTTAGAAAAAGTGATCAAAGATGCCATGGATGACAAGAAGTGTTCTCTAGGTGCAAAAGAGGTAATTGGTTCAATGAAAAATTCTAAATTGATAATTTTATCTCAATCTATTCCAAAGGATATGCTTCAAAAAATACAGGAAACTGCAACAAGCTCCAAAGTTCCTACAATGAATTTTAAGGGCTCATCCGTTGAACTTGGAAGACTCTGTGGTACACAATTTAGAATCTCCACACTTTCGCTTAAAACTTTGAGTGAAACAAATCTCAAAACACTTCTTAAAGAAGCGGAAGAGGAGATACAACAATAAATGTCTTATTTTTACATAATTTTTTATGAAGATTTAAATGTCCCACGAAGAGATCGATTTTAAAACAGGTATAGACATGACGGAAACAATCAAACTAACAACTGACCAAATCAAATTGATGTCACTATTTCAAAACGTAACTGGTGCAACAGCTCGTGATTGTATTGAAGATGAAAAACTTGATAGAGTAATCTTTGTTGTAAATCCAGGTAAGATGGGTCTTGCAATAGGCAAAGGTGGTTCTACAATTCGAAATCTACAAAATGTAGTAAAAAGAAATGTTGAGCTCGTGGAGTATTCAGATGATCCTGCAGACTTTCTCAAAAATATGTTAAATCAAAAGCTTGTATCTGAAGTTAAAATAAACAAAAGACTTGATGGTTCTATGCAAGCAATCGTTTTAGTTGATGCAAAAAAGAAAGGTATTGTAGTGGGTCGTGAAGGTCGTAATGCCGAGAAGGCAAGACTACTTGCAAAAAGATACTTTCAAATTTCCAGTGTTCTAATACAAAGTCCGGAAAAAATAATGGAATAAAATTATGGCAAAATCACCGCTTGGTCTATTTTCAGGAAGAGTTCTAAAAGATAAAAGAAAGAAACAGCGTTGGTCTATTGGTACTTATAAAAGAAGAAATCTTGGTCTTGACAAAAAAGCAAGTCCGCTAGGTGGTGCACCACAGGCTCGTGGAATTGTTTTAGAAAAAGTAGGTATCGAGGCAAAGCAGCCAAATTCCGCTGTTAGAAAATGTGTTCGTGTACAACTCATAAAAAATGGGAAGACAGTTACTGCATTCTTACCAAGAGACGGAGCCATGAATTTTGTCGATGAACATGACGAAGTACATGTAGAAGGAATGGGGGCATCTATGGGAGGAGCAATGGGAGATATTCCTGGTGTAAGATGGAAGGTATTCAAGGTAAATGGAACTTCACTCAAAGAACTTGTATATGGTAAGAAAGAAAAACCAAGGAGATAGAAATGACAGAGACTGCAAATCTTTTGCTTTTTAGGAAATGGGACCTCTCAAAAATAGAGATTAGAGATCCAGGTTTAAAAAACGCCATATCAGTAAACAAAATTATAATTCCATTAACCTTTGGTCGTTCTGCACTGAAGAGATTCAACAAGGCCGAAGTTAACATCGTAGAAAGACTTGCAAACAAGCTTTTACACTTTGGAAAAAGATATGCAAAAAATACGGGTAGGATGGGTGGAAAGAAAACTCGTTCAATAAACACTGTTAAAGCAGCACTTGATATTATGTTTCTTAAGACAGGTAAAAACCCAATTGAGGTTCTTGTGAGAGCAATTGAAAACTCTGCTCCAAATGAAGATACTACAAGAATAGTTTATGGTGGTACTGTTTATCACGTGTCAGTAGATGTTGCACCTTTACGAAGAGTGGATCTTGCATTACGATTCATTGCAGAAGGTGTAAGAGATGCATCCTTTTCAAATCCAAAAGCAATTGAAGAAAATCTTGCAGAACATCTAATTCTTGCAGCAGCAAATGACATGAATGCTCCTTCAGTAAAAAAGAAAAACGAGCTTGAAAGAATAGCAATGGCCTCTCGATAGGCATTATAATTTTATCAAAGAGAAAGTAGCCCGAGGCAGATTCGAACTGCCGTCCCCAGGTTTCCTCTCGTAAGATCCAGAGCCTGGAATCCCTAACCCAAAATTTGTTTGGCCACTAGACTATCGGGCTACCGAAACGACTTGGATTACTTGAGAATATAATTATTTGGTGTTTGTTTCCCGCACTGCTGTTGCATAGTCGCAATCAGCTTTGAGTCTCATATATGGAATTAATCTGTAATGAATTGAATAAAGATCGTTTTCTTTGTAAAGAATTCCTTTTAACAAAAGTGATACAAAACCACCAGCAATTTTTGATGATGGTATTCCCAATTCTTTACAAACTGCATCACGTTTTTTTTTGTATTGTAATGTAGTAAAACTAATATTATTTAATTCTAAAATCAAAGGCCACATTACTTTTTCCCATACAAATCGCCTGTTCTCGGTAGCAGATGCGTACTTGCCTTTTTCCCTCAACATTAATAACGTTCAAAGTCGTGCTTGTAATTTATTAGTTGATGCGCAAGGAACTTGAGGAATCACTTGAACTTTTATCAAAAAATTGGGAAATAAATCCAATCATACGGGATTTTATTCTAGGAAATACAAGTGATGTTTCTGATTTTGCCGTCATAGTAAAAGATGTTGTATTTCATATTCCTTATCTTACAAAAGAGGAAAGTTTTGTTCTCTGGAAGTGTTACTGGCCTGATTGTCATAATTGTTGTGACAGACAAGGTAGATTGCCACTTACATCAAATGATCTAATTACAATTGGAAAGGGACTAAAGTACCAAAAAGTTTCAGATTTTATAAAAAATGAAACTAACATTGCTACATGGGAAGAAAGAGGCCCATCTGGAAATAGTATCACAATGACCATGATAAACCTGAAACGAAAAAAAGATGAGACAGAAGCAGATGATGGAACTCATATCTCTTGTAGATTTTTGGATGAAAAAGGTTACTGCGGACTTCACCCTAATAGACCTGGAGTCTGTTATCTCTATCCGTTTTCATCTTGGCTTGAAAATGAAAAAGGAAGAGCTCGCGTTCATGCAAGCTTTCAGTTTACTGGTGACTGTCCAGGTTTTTATCTTTCAAAATCAATTGATGAAATGAAGAGTGTTCTTTTGGAATATTCTAAAATGATATATGATTATAACATGAATTCAAACAGAACAGTTAGAGAAAATTTTGGATTTGTTACTATGGGATTCTAGGCCTTTGCAACTTTCATCATATCTGTCATTTTAATTTCCATGCCAAATCTCTGTTCATTTTTTTTCATATATCTATAAATTGCAATAAGATCTGCAAAGTGCTTTATCGTACTAAATTTGCTGTCCATTTTATTTCTTACAAATGCAAGTACCTTTGAGTATATGGCAAACTTTTCAAGTACTTGTTGTCTGTATCTTTCGTTATTACCAATATTCTCGATAAATATGTCAGCACAGGTCATACTTGGTATGATACCTTCTCCTAAAAGTGGGTAAACAGTTCCAATCGATTCACCAACACCAACAACTTTTCCATGATAGAATGGTTCACACATATCAGGTGTAGCAAGACGAATTGGCCTTCCAACTGTTTTGAGTATCTTTCCGCCATATTTTTTAAAAAATGCATCAGTTACTTCAACATGCTTTCTGTTCTTATCACCAGCGCCAATGTGAGCATGTTTTTCCCCTAATGGAAAGTACCAAAAATATCCGCTAATTGAAGAAAATGGCTTGAGGTAAAAGTCATCAAATGGCACTTTGTCTTCATATTCTACCTTGTATTGGTATGTTGGCAGATGAAAGTCTTGGGAAAGTCTTGGAAGATACATTCTATAAAAACCAGTAGCATCAATTATGAGATCAAATTCTGATTCTAAATCCACAAGTTTTGGTGTGGTGCCATAATTAATCTTGCATTCTTTTGACATGTCTTTGATAAGACCAATTTTGTCGTAGGTACAAAGACCCATCAATTTGATGTTGAATCTATCT
>DASSAF010000241.1:0-3571 GCA_035685565.1 Nitrosopumilaceae archaeon
GAATACCCTATGCAATCCAGCAATACCCACATCATAACTACATGTACACATACAACCCATTGCTTCTGCCATCAATCTTGCTTCTTCAGCTATACCAATATCCGAAGTTCCAGCAGTCAGTATACCAACACGGCCACCAGAAGTCTTTATCATTTTTTTAAAAAATAGAACTGATGTCGTATTTTTTCCAAAATTGGTTTTGATTTTATTTTTTTTTGAAAAAGAAGCAATTTTTTTAAAATCATTTTTATTAATTCTCGATACAAGTATTGGATCAGATCTTGAAATAGCTGCAAGCAATATTTTTTTCAGATCTACCAGTTGTTTTTTTTCTGCAAAGATTACTTCAGGGATACCACGCCTAAATTTCCTACCAACATCAAATTTAGCAATATCTTCAATTTTTTCGATAGAATGTAAGGAAAGTAGTTTTTTTGCTTTAGTTACAGAGACCTTTCCCATCTTGAGTGATTCCAGAATTTCTATTAGGTTCAATGATTATTGTAAATTCTTATTATAGTTAAAAATCTAATCGGAATTACAGGTCAGAAATAGCTGTCTTGACGCTTTCAATTCCTTTTTTGAACAATTCTTTTTCATTGGAATCAAGATCTAGTTCAACAATCTTCTCTACACCGTTTTTACCAATAACTGCAGGTACACCAATAGTAACATCAGAGTAACCATATTCCCCATCAAGATATGTTGCAACTGGAATTACTTGTTTTGTGTCTCTAACTACCGCTTCAATTATAGCTGAAATCGCATTTCCAGGTGCGTGTACAGTGGCACCCTTTAGTTCTATGACTTTGGCCGCTACTTGTTTTGTGTCTTGTACAATCTCATCGAGCTTTGGTTTTGATAAAAGCGATGTAAGTGGGATTCCTGATACAGTAGAATATCTTGCGAGAGGCAACATGTTCTCACCATGTTCACCTATAACCAGCGCACGTATAGAATCACGAGAAAAACCAGTTGCCTGATGTATAAACTGTATAAATCTGGATAAATCAAGCATTCCACCCATTCCAAATACGTGATTCTTTTGAAATCCAGATACTTTGTAAGTAAGATATGCCATTGGATCAAGTGGATTTGTAACAGGAATTATCATAGAATCCTTTGCATACTTTTTTATGTTCTCTACGACACCTTTAACAATAGACGCATTTATTTTTAAAAGATCCATTCTTGTCATCCCTGGTTTTCGTCCAGAACCTGCTACTACAACAACAATGTCAGAGCCTTTCATTTCAGAATAATCGTTTGAACCGCGTATATTCACATCGATTCCCTTTTCTGACAACATGTGATTAAGATCCATTGCTTCTCCTTGTGGAAGACCTTGTACAACATCCAAAAGAAGAATTTCATCAGAAAGTTTTCGTAGTGCAGTAAAAAGTGCAGCTGCACCGCCTACCTTACCAGAACCTACAATAGTAATCATAAACAGGCGTGATTTTAATCGCTAATTAAACTTCACTATTAGTAATACAGAATAAAGTCACGTATGAAGTAATTTCTCTGATTTGATAAAAATTACTTGAAACTGCGCATGAATTAAAATTACAATTTATATGCATTCTCGTGAGTTTACAATTCCATGGTGTTAATAATAGATCCACAAGTAGCCGGGATTTCAGGCGACATGTTACTTTCGGCTCTCATAAATATAGGTGCAAATAAATCTAAAGTAATTGATGGAATTCATACTTCGGAGAACTATCTTTCAGGATCAAAAATACAAAAGATCGACTTTGATAAAATTGTTAATCATGGAACAGAAGCAACTCAACTTTTACTTGACATTAAAGAAAATACTCAAGAGCGGAAAGGTACTGATATTCAAGAATGCGTACTATTAACATCAGATAAAATTGGTCTTTCCGAACAAGCCAAAGTGTTTGCCAAGGAAAGCGTCAGATCGTTGATAAAGGCGGAATCAAAAATTCATGGAGAGCCTATGGAATCAGTACACTTCCATGAGGCATCAAGTATAGATACGGTAGTTGACATAATCGGAACCGCAGTTGCGTTAGATGATTTGAATTTTTTTTCAGAGGAGGTAATCACTATGCCAGTAGCAGTGGGCGGAGGCACACTTACTTTTTCACATGGAACTGTATCAAATCCTGCTAGTGCAATTTTAGAAATTTTTCGAAATTCAGATATTATAATTTCTGGTGGACAAATTAAAGAAGAACTCACTACACCTACAGGAGCGAGTCTTCTTGTTAATCTGGCAGATAGTTGTTCAGAATTTTATCCTACAATTAGAGTAAAATCAATAGGGTACGGGGCAGGAAAGAAAAACTTTGATGGATTTTCTAACGTGCTTAAAATTGTAAAAGCTGACAAAACAGAACAATTTCAGCAAGATATGGTACAAATACTTGAGACAAACCTTGATGATATTTCTGGTGAAGTTTTAGGTCATATGATTGATAAAATAATTGCAAACGGAGCAAAAGATGTTACAGTAGCTCCTGCCATAACAAAAAAAGGTAGACCGACAAATCTAGTTTCTGTAATATGCGATTCTAGTTCTGTGAATACTGTTCTTGACACTTTGATCTCTGAAACAGGCACGTTAGGAATAAGAATTAGATCATCTACCAGATTTATTGTACCAAGAGTAACTATTTCTGTGCCTGTAATAATACATGGAAAAAGTTTTACAGTAAGATGCAAAATGGTAAAAAATCAAGATGTTGTGCAGCGCTTCAAAGTGGAAGCGTCAGATGTTAAATTAATTGCAGATTCACTTGTAATATCTTTTAAAGATGCAAACGAGTTTATTAGAACTGAAATCAAGCAAAAATTGAGTTTGAAATGACAAAAATTGATGAATTAATTAATTGGTTTAGTGGACAATCCAAAGTGCTTGTTGCATTATCTGGTGGAGTTGATAGTGCACTTGTTGCATATGCAGCACATAAATTACTTGGAAACTCGGCAATTGCGGTAACAGCAGATTATAGGACACTGTCACATGAAGAATTAGAATCTGCAGAAAAAATTTGCTCAGAAATTGGAATCAAACATATTGTGATTCAATATAATGAACTTGAAAATCCTGAATTTGTAAAAAACGATAACACCAGATGCTTTCATTGTAGAACAGAACTTTCAGAACATCTTAATGAAATCTCTAAAAAAGAGAATATTAGTATCATCGTGGACGGTACCAATCTTGACGATCTAAGAGAATATAGACCTGGAATAAAGGCTCTAAAAGAAAATGGTGTGAAAAGTCCACTTGTAGAAATAGGTTTTACAAAAGAAGATGTTAGAGAATACGCACAAAAAGTTGGTTTATCAGTATACGACAAACCATCAAACTCTTGTCTTGCGTCTCGTATTCCATGGGGACAAGAAGTAACAGTGGAAAGACTTGCAAGAATTGAGATGGGAGAAATTTTGATCAAGCAGATTTTTGGAGTACGGCAAGTTCGTGTACGTGATTTTAACGGTGTTGCAAAAATTGAAGTAGAACAGAAAGAAATCAGTCTACTTTCTGATCAAACAAAATTATCAAAACTCATTGAGAGATTAAAGCAGATTGGATTCA
>DASSAF010000242.1:0-4884 GCA_035685565.1 Nitrosopumilaceae archaeon
GAGCTAAAAACCACGCGGTTTTCTTAATGAAAAAGCCGCACTTATTCCAATGATTAGCACGCCAGACGATATTACTATTAGGTGTGATGTGATTATCAACGGATTTGTTGTTGCATTTAGTTTACCTGATACATGAAGAACTGAATCTCCAGTGTTTGTTACATTAATAAAATGCTCACCATTTTCAAGACTAACCCAATCAAAGCTTATCTCTTTTTTAAAATCATTATCAATTTGTAATCCATTAGATGGTGTTTTTAATTTTACATGGAAAGAATTTCCAGTAACATTAAGTAGTTCTTGGAAATGTTTCTCCGCATTAAATTTGAATACATCGTTTTGACCAATTTCAACCATATCATTAACTTGGTGAGTATTAGATGAGATTGCTATGATTAGAAAATATGATCCTAATACAATAGCAAGACTGCCAATTCCTATTCCAATAGCTGTCTTTTTTGTAAACATGTTTGGACTTTATCTTTTTACCATATTTAAAAGTGGATTACATTAAATCTACATCGTGTGGTTGACTTTCTACAAATCCTGCTCTTGACATTTTCATAAATTCTGCATTTTCCTGCATTTGTGGAATGGTGTTTGCACCACAATAGCTTAATCCTGAACGTATTCCACCAGTTAATTGTTTAATGATGTCATTTACACTTCCCTTATACGGGACCATCGCCTCTACACCTTCTGCAACATAATCATTAAGATCATCACTAATAGAAATAGTACCTGTTTCCTTGGACTTTCTTCCAAGTGATGCATAAAACGAAGCCATGCCTCTGTAAATTTTGAATCTCTTTCCATTTCTCATCACAGGTAAACCAGGACTTTCATCTGTACCACCAAGAATACTACCAACCATAACTGTAGATGCGCCTGCTGCAAGTGCCTTTGTTGCGTCGCCCGAAGTTCTCACTCCACCGTCAGAGATGATAGGAATGCCGTGTTTTTTACCAATTTCTGCACAGTCAATTACTGCTGTCAATTGTGGTACACCAGAACCAGTTATCACCCTTGTTATACAAATTGAACCTGATCCTACTCCAACTTTGACTGCATCAACACCTGCTTTGATTAGATCCTCTGTTCCTTGAGCTGTTGCAACATTTCCTGCTATTAGTTCACTATTTGGAAATGCTTTTTTGATTAGACGTACTGTATTTAGTGCATTATCACTGTGTCCGTGTGCAATATCAACTACAATCACATCTGCACCAGCATCAAGAAGGGCTTCTGTTCTTTCCATAAAGTCTCCTTTTACTCCCACTGCAGCTCCAACAAGCGGTCTACCTTTTTTGTCCTTTGAAGCAGCTGGATAATTGCCTGCATTAATGATGTCCTTACTTGTTATCAGTCCTTTTACAAGTCCCCTTTCATTTAAAAGCGGTAATTTTTCAATACAATTTTTACGCAAGATTTCTTTTGCTTCAGAAATACCGATTCCAAAATTTGCAGTGATCACATCACTTGTCATAACATCCTTTACAAGTTTTTTCTGATCATCTTGCTCTAGCATAACGATATCACGTCTTGTCAATATTCCCTCTAATTTCATATCAGCATCAGTAACTAAAAGACCTGATGCACCTTTTTCTCGCATATACTCTATAGCTTCTTTTACGGTTTGATCTGGTCTGATAAAATACGGATTTTCAATAATTATGCTTCCTGAACGCTTGACTTTGAGTACTTCATTTACTTGTTCAGAGATTGTAAGAAATCTATGTATGATTCCAATCCCACCTTCACGTGCCATTGCAACTGCCATGGCAGATTCAGTTACTGTATCCATGTTTGCACTGATTATAGGAATGTTAAGGGAAAGGTTTCGAGAAAGTTTTGTTTGTAGGTTAGTCTGTGATCTAGTAACTATACTCGATCGTTTAGGAACGAGGAGTACATCATCAAACGTTAGTCCTTCTCGTATTTCCAACTAAACCTTCTAGTGTAAAATGAAATTGTGTTATAAGCCTTTCCTGAAACGAGAAGATAATTTTTGTGCAATTTGAATCGCCTCCCTAGTTGCTCTTACATTATGTGTTCGAATAATATCTGCACCATTAAGAACTGCAATTACTTCAGCAGCAATAGAGCCGTATAGTCGTTCATTAGGATTTTTTATTTTCAGTAAACTTCCAATAAAAGATTTTCTTGAAACAGAAACAAGCATTGGGTTTTTCTGTTTGATTAATTTTAAATTATTTAAAATTAATAGATCTCTTTTTAGCCAATCTGAATTTATTTTTGTGAAAAAATTGTTCTTTCCAGATTTTCTAAAAAATCCAATTGCTGGGTCGATGACAATTTTGTCAGATGAAATATTTGCAGATTTTGCAATTGTAAGACTTTCACGTATAAGATTTCTCACCTGTCTGAGTTGATTTCCTCTTACCACATTTTTGCTATAAGCACATAAAATAAGAGAGGGTTCAAATTCTTCTACAATTTTTCTCATATCCTTGTCGTATTTAAGTCCAGAAATATCATTAACAATGTCTACACCAAGCTCTAATGCAGACTTTGCAACTTGAGCTCTGCAAGTATCAACTGAAATTGGCATGTTAGAAACTTTTTGAATTATCTTAACTGCCCTGGTTATTCTTGCAATCTCCTTTTTTTCAGAAATTAATGTATTCAAATATGGCGCAGTAGACATACCTCCCACATCCACAAAATTTGCTCCCTCATCTTCCATTTCTTTTATCATACGAGCTAGCTTTTTTGAATCAATGATTACAGATTCTCTAAAAAATGATTCAGGACTAGTATTAATTATTCCCATTATTCGTACTGGATTAAATCCTCCTACAGAAACTGGACCTAATCTATTCACATGGTTTATGATTTACCCCTCATACATTTAGATTTACATGAGATTAAAAGGATGGGAGAAAAAATATACTGAAATTTTGAGAGATTTTCATTACAGTAGAAGAACAGATGCACGATCTGCTAGAGTTCTAAGTTCTATTTTGAGAACCAAATTTCCATTAAAAAAATTAGAAGAAAAGATAAAAAATCAAACTGTTTTTGTCATTGGAGCTGGTTCTTCGCTTAATCAATCAATGCCTTCCTTAAAAAAATATAAACACATAACAAAGATAGTTGCCGATGGTGCAACCAAAGCACTGATTGAAAACAAGATCAAATGTGATATTGTGGTCACGGATCTTGACGGTGATGAAAAATTTTTAAAAAAAGCAGATAAGGAAAATGCAATCATGATAGTGCATGCACATGGAGATAACATAGATAAATTATACTTGGCAACAGACTTCAAATATTGTCTAGGAACTACGGAAGGAAAGCCATTTGGAAGTATTCATAATTTTGGTGGATTTACAGATGGAGATAGATGTGTTTTTTTAGCTAAATATTTTAGTGCAAAGAAAATTATTTTGTTTGGAATGGATTTTGGAACCAAGATAGGAAGATATTCCAAAAATAAAGTTATCAATAGAACTACAAAGATTAGAAAACTCAGACGTGGAAAGGAGCTTTTGGAATGGCTTGCTTTACAGAATAATTCAGATTTATACACTACATCAAGGCAAATCAAAGGTTTTAACAAGATAAGATATGCTGATCTTGGAAAAATACTCTAAGATCTAATACATTTTAATATTTATTATCCATGAACTATTAAAAAAAACATGGATTACTCGGAAGAACAAATTCGTGACATTTTAGAGTTAAAAGAATGGATTTTTACAGAGATTGAAAAACATCAAAAAGACATAGAAAGATTAGAAAAAAATCTCGTTATTTTAGATTCTGTTATAAAACAATCTAGCTTCAGTAAGGCATCTTCTTTAATTTCAAAGAGTGAACAAAAAAATGTCACGTTACCAGATAAAGTTACTTTGATACCAATCAAAAGAAGCGCAGATAATAAGATTATTGCAAACGCACACGTCACACCAGATGAGGTTGTAATTATTCCATCTGAAGATGTGATACTAGATACAGAAACTCATCCATTCAAGTCATTTTTCCTAGGCAGAATAATTGGCGGAATGGAAAATAAAGATAATTTGGAGGTACAAAACGGAAAGATATCAGAAGATGCAGTAATCAATTGCATAATAAATAAAGACGGAAATAAAATCAGAGAAATTTTGATCAAAAACTATCGTGAAAGAGAAAGAGTAAATGAAATCATAAACACAGCATCTTGGTCATTTTCCCGTATGATTGAAAATTCAGAAAAGTGAATCTATGGACAAGATAGTTGTTTTAGATTTCGGTTCACAATACAGTCACCTAATTTGTAGAAGAATTAGAGAGTTTTCTGTATATGCAGAACTCGTACCTTTTGACATATCACTTGAAGAGCTAAAAAAATTGAATCCAAAAGGAATCATCTTCTCTGGAGGCCCAGCAAGTGTTTACAATAATGACTCACCAAAACCAAAAACAGGTATATTTGATATTGGTCTTCCTGTTTTGGGAATATGTTATGGTCATCAATTAATAGTTAATAATTTTGGAGGAAAGGTTAAGCGTGCAAATAAGGAATATGGCTCCTCTTCACTTACTGTAGATAATGATTCTGATTTGCTATCTGGTATGGGTAAATCAATAAGGGCATGGATGAGTCATGGAGATGCTGCAGAAAAAATTCCAAATGGTTTTGACATAATAGGTCATACAGAAAGTTCTCATGCAGCTGCTATTGCAAATAAACAAAAGCTAATTTATGGAATACAATTTCATCCGGAAGTAGTTCATACTGAGAAAGGCACCGAAATTCTCAGAAATTTTGTAATAAATATCTGTAGAGCAAAACAGGATTGGACAATTGAAAACTTTATTGAAACCACTGTAACTGAAATTTCAAAGATAGATGGTAATGTCCTTTGCGGTATAAGT
>DASSAF010000243.1:0-2928 GCA_035685565.1 Nitrosopumilaceae archaeon
CCAGATCCGGACGCATCAGGTTACAAACAGATCGAACTTCAGATCCAAGTAGAAGTTGTTACAGGCGAAGTTGTAGATATGATATATCAAATTTATCCAGTTGAAAAGTATGGCGATACTCTATGGGTCAAAGATTATAGAAAAAAAGCAGATACTAATGCAAAAATGATTATCGATACTATACTGCGTAATACCGTTCTTGCTGATAAAATGATAGAACATTTGGTCAAAACAAAGAAGCTTTCTCAAGAAGATGCTTTGAAAGAATTGGAAGCGATGACTCCTCTTGCACAAATTGTACCAAACGCAAAGCCAAAACCAAAACCAGCTTCACCGCCTCCAGGACAAACTGTACAAACAGAAACCGAGCCAGAAATTAGTAGTGGTGCAAAGCCTGGTCCAATTGATGTAGGATTTAAGACAAAGCTAAAGGTAAGTGAAACATTCACTGCAACTACTAGTGGAAATAAAATTAAGATCTTCGGTCCAAGGAAGGGTAATGAAGTATTAGGTATCTGGGGGGAGTATGTTTCTGTTGATTTTGATATTTGTATTGGTGACGGAGCTTGCATTGACGCATGTCCAGTAAAGGTATACGAATGGGCTGAATTTCTTGGAAATCCATCTTCAGAGAAGAAACCTTTAATGTCAAGGGAACCAGATTGCATATTCTGTCTTGCTTGTGAAAACGTATGTCCTGTACAAGCTATAAAAATATCAAAGAAAGGGTAGTTCCTTCATACCCATACAACTATAAATACAATTTTTAGTTTCTTAGAGTAGAGGGTTTATGTTAATGCATACCTTCCCAAACCCATTAACAGAATTTCTGTTCAGTGTGTTCATAGGGATTGCCATTTTGATTACGTTCTACACATGCAATTTCTATTATCTTGTTTTTCTTTCAAAACAAAAACACAAATCGCAAAAAACTGATCTAACTGATACACCGACAGTTACAATCCAACTGCCAATTTACAATGAAAGATATGTTGCAGCAAGACTTGTTAATGCAGTATGTTCTATGGATTACCCAAAAGAAAAAATGAATATCCAAGTACTAGATGATTCCGATGATGATACTTGTGATATTTTAGAAGATCTTGTTGTAGATTATCAAAAAAAAGGATTTGATATTTCGCATATACGAAGAGAAAAAAGAAATGGTTACAAAGCTGGCGCACTTCGGAACGCAATGCAATATGTCAAAGGAAGTTTTGTGGCAATATTTGATGCTGATTTCATTCCACCTTCTTGGTTTTTGAAAAAAGCAATACCTTATTTTTGTGAGCCTGAAATAGGTTTTGTCCAATGTAGATGGGGTCATGTAAATGAGGCCTACTCTGCACTTACAAAAGCACAGGCCCTAAGCTTAGACTTTCATTTTCTTATAGAACAAAACGCAAAGAGTAATTCGCATCTTTTCATGAATTTCAATGGTACTGCAGGAATTTGGAGAAAAAAATGTATTGATGATTCTGGTGGGTGGCATACTGCAACACTTGTTGAGGATTTAGATCTGAGCTATCGTGCTCAAATGAAGGGATGGAAGTGTGTCTTTTTGCCTGAAATTGTTGTAGACGCCGAGCTTCCAGTACAGATGAATGCAGCTAAAAGACAGCAGTTTAGGTGGGCAAAAGGCTCCGTCCAATGTGCAGTCAAATTACTTGGAGACATTGTAATTAAAAAAATTCCAATTGATACAAAAATTCAAGCGTTTGTTCAATTAACTAGACACATTGTTCATCCTCTAATGCTAATACAATTTCTTATAATGCCTATACTTTTGGCAGCAAAAATTAACATCTATATTGTCAGTACACTCCCACTACTTACAATTGCAGCATATTTTGCTATAGGACCTTTAGGATATCTTATGATAATACGTGACTTGTGGGGAAGTAGCTGGAAATCAAAAGCACTAGCATATCTTTATCTAATAATTTATTCTGCTGGCATGTCAGTAAATAATACCGTAGCTGTCTTTGATGCCTTATTTGGAAAGAAAAATGAATTTCTACGAACTCCAAAATATGGTATTGTAAACAAGACCGATGACTGGCGAGACAAGGCCTATAACCTGCCTTTTACAAAAACTACTTTACTTGAGATATTTTTTGGCATTTATGGAATCATTGCAATCTTTATAGCAATTTATTCAAACAATCCTGTATTCGTACCTATACTTGGTATTCAAGCACTAGGATTCTTCTATATCTCTTACCTTAGCATATCACATTCAACATTTAAAAAGAGCAAATCGCAAAAACTACACAAGGTAACAAAGGCAGAGAAAATGGCAAACGGATACTATAAACTTGCAATGATTGGGATTATGGGATTTATTATATTTGGGGTAGTAGTTGCATTTGAAGGATACAAGAATTCTGTTTATCCTTTGGAGGAATCAAGAGGAATTTTGTCCAGAATCCAATCAACATCTGATCCACAACAACTACTGAATGAACTTAGAACTCTTAAAGTGCTCTTGCCAAAAGATGGTAACCCAGTTTGGATATTTCCAACAGACGCAACTGATTTTGGTTTAATTCAAAAAGACCTTGATAATATGATATCTGTAGTAGATAAGATATCTACTTCGTCACAAAGTGTTTCTGATTATAGTACTGGAATGATTGACGTACATTTTCAAGCTCAGGCAATTGACTCTAATTTATTGGATGCTATTCCGTACATGTACGTAAGTTTCTCAAACGTCGTATTTAGCTCCATTTGGATTGCAGCAATCATAGGAATTTTTGCTATAATAAAACGAAAGAAAGAACGACTAAAAGCCTATGAAATGGCTGACGAAGTTTAGAATTATTGGATATTAAACTCGTGTCTTACTTCATCAACTGCACGAATTCCAAATAAATCTCTGATCTGTTCTAATCTCAAAGATTCTTTTACAAGGTCTGAACCTAG
>DASSAF010000244.1:0-2135 GCA_035685565.1 Nitrosopumilaceae archaeon
CAGTTGATGACAACCGTGTGTTAAAGAAACTTCCTTTGACACTACCCATAGGCGGCTGGACGGCGAACTTTGATTATAAATTTACAGCATCAAATATTCCTGCTGCTTATCCATTTGTTCTTACTACAAACTCTGCCAATGCCGAGATGCAAGGAACAGGGAATTCAATCATTGTCTTTCATGGGATTGGTGTAGATGCATTGGAAATTCGAACATTTGTTGGTTCTGCAATAACTGATTCTGCATCATCAATACCAATATCTGCAAATACACAATATTACGTAAAGCTTGAAAGAACTCCAACTCAACTTGTATTAAATGTCTTTTCTGATCCTGCAAGGACCATGCAAATTCCAAGCTCTCCAGTATCATTGGATATAGCATCAACTGATTTTGGCAACCTGAATTTTATACAACACTCAACAAAGTTTACTTCTGGTTCCTCACGAACACTAACTGCAAGTATTGATAATACCAGAATTTTTACACCGTAGGTTTATCAAAAAAATCCAGATTACATTGACTAAATATACAAAAATAATTTTCAAATAAAAATTAAGGAAAAAAGTTGGTAGTTACTCAGATTATATTACTACTCATTTTTTGTAAGTTTTTTTCACAAAATCTCTTGGATCTGAACCCACTGAAAGTTTGAGTCCTGTAAGACATGTACTTAGTTGAAATTGGAACCATGGGCGTTTTGTTCATTTAGGTGAACCATTGTTGTGACAAGTTTTCACAACAGAATAGTTTCAAAGTATGACTGTGGTGATTGAAAGATGTAATTCATTCTCTTGATGTTACGGTACCATCAATGGTTTAAAAAAGCGATTTAGATTTTACCTTTCTAAAAATGAAATTTGAATTTTCTGGATATTGTCAAAACACCAATAATTGAAATTGCGGTAATCATTCCTGCTAGAGAACCAAATTCAGGAGTGGTATACTGCGGTATCTGAGGTGATGATGTTTGTGGAGTAAAAGTATTTACTGTAAAAGAAGAAGATGGTAAATTAAAACTAGGTGTAGCAAAACAACAGGGAGAAAAAGTTCCATATGTGTAATAAGTTCCAGATTCTGATAATTGCGGAACTAACCCTAAATCAAAACTTTTACTAAAATATCCATTACTTGAAACTTGGACAAAACCCACACTGGTTTTAGTGTTGTCAGGCGATATGATCCCAATCCATGCGGATCCATCAGTAGCAGGAACATGACCGCTAAATGTTACCACCGTAGGATTTCCATTTGTTACCACATATTGATTATTATCAGTCGTCAATGAGCCCACAGTTTGACTAGGTATTTCTTGCCAAGATACATGTATGGGTGTGCTTACAGTCCAGCTGTAGTTAGGATCTCCCCAAATAAATTCAACCCAGTATATGCTATCTTTTTGCCAGTCATTTCCAAGAATGTTAACTGTTTCCGCACAGCATCCACTTGTCTCAGATTTTGAGAACAGCACAGATCCATCTGTTGAAGAAACTATTCTGAATGTTCCAATGGGATTTTTAAAATTTGGTGAATTTGGATGTATTAGACTAGCATACATATGCAACGTATCACCGTAATTGTATGAGGATTTATCAGTCTGGACAGAAATTAATCCATTGTTTGAATTGGAAGATTTCCAATCACCACATTGTCCAAAAAATGATGCCATTCCATTTGATCCTTGTGCCGATGCTATTCTTACCGTATTACCATTTTCATAGAGATTTATGACAGCATATTTTGAGGCATCTGCTGATGCTGAAAGTCGAACTAATACGTTATACGAATCTCCCGTTACACAGTTCATATCTCTAGAGGTATCTCCATAGCCGTTAATAGAAATCTGATTTCTAACAGGCCCAATAGTTGCCTGCCAAAAAGTATTTGAATATATTCTTAATGACGGTACAGCAACTACATTAATCGTGTAGGTTGTCGTTTTTGATCCTGCATGTATAGTCAAAACTTGACCTGTTACAGGAGAAAAGCTGTTCAAGCCTGTCACGCTGTCAGGTGTTACAATTCTAGTAGAACCGTCACTAAATGTGCCAATAACCATCAGGCCACTAGTATCTAGTTTATCTCCAACAGTGTAAGAAAGTTTAGTTGCCGGTATTATGATTGTTAGTCTTGAC
>DASSAF010000245.1:0-1727 GCA_035685565.1 Nitrosopumilaceae archaeon
AAGACTCCTGATTCTAGTGGCAATGCAAGAGATCTTAACATTCCAACCAACTCTAGTGCGCCAACTTTTGGAATAAATGGACAGCATACAACAAATGCCTTTAGTTTTGATGGCATTAATGATTTTCTTTATGGACAGTCATCGTTAACAAGTAATGTTGATGACATCAAAGCTGGTCCTGATACAACATCTGGCTGGTTCAAGTATACTGGAGCAAACAATAATAACAAAAAGATCATTTATCGCGAAGGAAGTTCTCCTGGTGGAGACTACTATCAAATAGCATTAGGTAATGGCACCACCACAGGACATGGTAAACTTTTCTTTACTTTCCAAACAACCAGTACACCTAGTACAAACCCACCTCAGGGAAATTGTTTTACAACTTCCTCAAATTTGGAAAACGGTAACTGGCAACACTTTGTAGCTGTAAGAGATGGAGACTTTACATGTAGAATATACATCAATGGAACACTTGATGGCATACCTGATACAATTGGATGTCCCGTCTGCACTGGGTTAGGTACCAATACTGTTGACGTAAGTGGACCTGCTGAAATTGCTAGAAGTCCAGTACCAGGTCTTTCAAATTATTTTCAAGGCAACATTGACGAGGTATTTCACTGGAACAATTACTCACTAACTTCTACCCAGGCAATGGCTCTGTATAACGCAAATTATGGGACCAAAGCACATACAATAATTTTCAAGATAGACAAAACTGATTCCATGGGAACAACCAAAGCTAACATCAAGACGGATACCAGATATTTTCCATTCTTTGATACTAGGGCCACTAACAGTTTCAATAAGATAATAAATTATACAACTAATGTTTCCTCAAACCAAATATTTGGCAGTGGTGACAGACTCAAGTTTACAATCATTTGGCAAAGCGGTCTTAACATGACACTTCGATTAGACGACAACACATTATCAAATCCGATAACGAGCTTTCTCCAAACTCCGGCTTTGACTCCAGGTTTTCCCATTTACAATAATGGTGGAACAAACGGTACTGACATAACACCACCTGTTGTCACAGGAAATCTCAGTAAATTACCTAACAGCAATAATTGGTACAATACTCCTGTTACAGTCACTTGGATTGGAATTGACGCCAGTGGAATTGCATCATGTGACAACCCTACAACATATTCAGGCCCAAGTGGAACCTCGATATTCATCATAGGCCATTGTACTGACAATGCAGGAAATATTGGAACAGGCAGTGTTGCAATAGATTATGACTCTATCTCACCGGCTCTAGGTCTTCCATCTGCATTAGAAGTTAAAACGCATAATCCTTCTGGTGCAATTGTTTTGTATAATGTTACAGCCACTGACAATATCTATTCACCTATATCGACTTCTTCCAAAAAATATTCCACAGCTATCTTATTTGGTTCAATAATACCAAGTAATGATACAGTCAAGATGCTCTTGAAGTATTATAATTCAACTGATTATATTCCAGACTATAAGAACGCACCACGGTTCTCTTTGTTTGCCAACCAAACCAGAGTCCTAGTTTCACCATCTCTTGCAGATATGCAAAGTGAGATTAATCTAGCAAAAAATTTCACTCTCAAACCAAACATTTTGGCATATGATATTGAAAACTGGCAATATACCCCGCAACAGGAACAGGACAATCCAGTCCAATCCATTAATCAAGCTGCAGACATTACCCATAGTTCAGGATATCAGTTTGGAACAACACCAGG
>DASSAF010000246.1:0-2699 GCA_035685565.1 Nitrosopumilaceae archaeon
CTCAAGACGTTTATTTTTAATATTTATTGCATCGGCACTTTTTTTTGCACCTGTTGCGCTGATATTAGGAGGCGTATTGCTTGGACATCCAACTTACAATATTAGACATCTACAAGGCGAGATTGGAGAAAATTCTGTAAACATACCAATGCACGGAACACATTTCCAAATAGTTACACAAAATGGTACTGTTATACAGGATATGCCCATTCCACCGCATTCCCCTAGGATCGGATTCATATTTTTAGGAACCAGTGTTTTTATCGTAATTTCCATTGTATTTGCTGGAATATTGTTATTCATTGCAGTAAAAGAATATAGCTTCTTTTCTAAATGGAACAACAGATTTACAAAATACAAATCACTCCGAGATAAAGTCGATAAAGAGCTTGGAGAAGACTAGTTATAATATATATGATAAGAACAGAAAGTAATTGCCAATTAAAGATAGAATCTGACAAGATTTTATCTCAATTTTAAAAATCGTTAGACATCATAAAAAATTTAGAAAAATACAATGTTTGACAATCTTAATATTCAATTCAAAATGCAACCCAACCATGAATAGATACTACATGGTTGCCATACCTGCAATCATTACAATTGTGGTATTATCTTACATATTTTATCCACATCAAAATCAGGATGATACCAAAGTGACTACGCAAACACTAATGCAAAATGGTTCACCCATATTGGGAAACCCAAATGCGCCAATTACCATAGTAGAATGGGGAGACTATCAATGCACATACTGTCATGCATTTTATAAAAATAGCAAGGATTCACTAATCAAAGAATATGTTGATACTGGAAAAGTCAATTTTGTATTTCGTGACTTTCCTCTCAATGGTCCAGATTCCGTTCTAGCTGCAGAAGCATCGTACTGTGCAAATGACCAAGGCAAGTATTGGGAATATCATGATGAGTTATACAAAAATTGGGCAGGAGAAAAAACTGGCTGGGTAAACAGAAACTCATTAGATCAATTTGCCAACACTGTAGACATAGACACAACCCAGTTTGACAAGTGCCTTGACGATAAAAAATACGAGCAAAAAGTTTTGGATAATCAAAAATTTGGAGAGAGAATTGGAATCAATGCAACACCGTCATTTTTGATTTTTGATAGTAAGAATGGAACTAAGATTATAGGGGCGCAGCCATTTTCTGTGTTTAAGCAAGTTCTAGATTCATTCTAACCAAACTTAATATTCATAATCTCAAGAGGTCATTTAATGGTCAAACCTACAATTCAAAAACAAGACTCTGTAAAAATGTACAAATTACGAAAAACGTTAGAAGAACTTTCAGATAAATCAGGTCGTGGAACAGAACTTATCTCATTATACGTACCGCCAAAGAAAGCGTTACATGAAGTTATAAACGCATTACGCGAAGAACAAGGAACTGCAGATAACATCAAATCTGATCTTACAAGGACTCATGTTGTTGATGCACTTTCACGTGTCATACAAAGATTAAAGCTGTACAAAAAACCTCCTGATAATGGCCTTGTTGTTTTTTGCGGTGCACTTCCTGCAGAAGGAGGAGGTCCAATTGGTAGTGAGGTCATCAAGCTTTATGAAATGGAACCACCAAAAGAACTCCAGACATTTCTTTACAGATGTGATGATCATTTTCATGTTGACTTGATGAAGGACATGTTAAAAGATGATAACATGATCGGGTTTTTGGCAATTGATGCAAAAGATGCAGGATGGGGTTTGTTACATGGTGACAAGCTTGAAGTATTATCAGAAACATCGTCTGGAGTAGCAGGCAAACATAGACAAGGCGGTCAATCAGCAAGAAGATTTGAAAGATTACGGGAAATGGAGCTTAACTCATATTATAACCGAGTTGCAGATACCACAAAAGAATATTTTATTGATATTTATCCAGTAAAAGGACTGATAATATCAGGACCAGGTCCTACAAAAGAGACATTCATAAGAGAAGAATATCTTGAATATCGTCTTCAAAACAACATTATAGCAACCCTTGATGCATCATATGCCGGTTCAGAAGGGGTTCGTGAAGCATTTGCAAGAGCACAAGAAGTATTATCAGATTACAGAATGGTAGAAGAAAAAAAACTTGTTGAAAAACTCTTCCAGGAAATTAATTTTCGAAGAGGGCTTGCAGTATATGGATTGAAGGATATCATTGATCTTTTAAAAAGAAATGTCGTAAGCATGATACTTATCACTGATGATACCAATCTACGAAAGCTTGATGTTACATGTAGAAGATGCCAAAATGTACAAACAGAGATTTTGGAGAGACCCAAACTCATACAAAGAACTCAGGAACTTGTAAGCTTACCATGCCCCAATTGTAAGAGCATGGATTCTGAATCTGTTGAACATGACATCGTAGACTATCTGTCATTAGTTGCTGGCGAAACTGGTGCAAAAATAGAGGTAATATCAGGTTCAACTGAGTATGGTACAATGTTATCCAGTATTGGAAAAGTAGGCGCGTTTTTGAGATACAACCCAAATCAGTAACTCGAAATGTAGAATAGGATTTTTGTAATAAAAAATCAATTCGGTATCTCTAAATATTTTATAAAATCAACCCATACTATGGAACATGTATTGCCTGAAGAATTTGATTCCAAGGTTCTAAGCAACGGAAAAAAAACATTGGTACTTTTTTATGCTGATTGGTGTCCTTATTGTACAAATTTTAAA
>DASSAF010000247.1:0-5186 GCA_035685565.1 Nitrosopumilaceae archaeon
ATTCTAAAACCAGAATCAGATTATCCAAAAATTCTTGGATCCTGATTTTTATTCCATCTATTACTTTTTTGAGTTCATTGTTTGTAATATGTGCTTCATGAATTCGTAAGTTTTTTGAGGCATGATCCATTCCATGTTTTGTAATGAATTCGTTAAATTTCTCAAAATATTGACTTGTGATTATAAGATGACCATTATTTTCAATTTCAGATATAGGTTGATAAATTATTGATTTTCCAAAAAGTTCCAATATGTCTGGTGGCAGTGGCACTGGATTTCCATAAACGTCAAAAAATAACCAATTAGTTTTCCTATACTTGGGAAGATTGTCATAAAGTTCATCCCTTGTTTTGTATAAACCAAGATAGCCGTTTAATTCCAAATCTATCCACGTGTTTTTATCATATATTCCCAAGTATTTACAGATGGTTTTACATGATTGTAGTATCTCATGTAATGATTTTTTTTCCTCCAAAAGTTCTATACTTACTGTTTTTGCTAATTTTAATGCCTCATCTTTTTTATTTTGGCTCAAGATATCAAACCAGTGATTATTACCATGATTTTACTTTATCTTGTAGACATGTGTAGATTAAAAAAAGTTACACAATGTGTGATCTTTTATTGTCATAGCCGCGCAAAATAACATCTTTAAACTGTTGCATATTGAAACAACAGTACAAACAAATCACAGCATTGGTACCAAAACCATTTGTAAAATGGGCTGGTGGAAAAAGACAAATTTTACCAATATTATCACAACATATTCCAAAAAATTTTGATACATATTTTGAACCGTTTCTAGGCGGCGGTGCAGTTTTGTTTCATTTGATATCTAAAAACTCACAACTAAAGTGTTTTGTATCTGATTTGAACTCTACATTAATTCTATCATATGTAACAATTCGTGACAAAGTGGATGAACTAATAATGTCGTTAGAAGAACACTCAGAAAATTACTTTAAAAATCCTGAAAAATATTATTATCAAGTAAGAGACAATAATCCAAAAAACCAAATTGACCAAGTTTCAAGACTCATATTTCTAAACAAAACTTGTTTTAATGGTCTGTACCGAGTAAATAGTAAAGGAAAATTCAATGTACCGATAGGCAAGTATGTAAATCCAAATATAGTAAACAAAGAAAATCTACAGATACTTAGTCATGTTTTACAATCAAAAGAAATTTCAATAAAATGTGAAGATTTCACTACTGCTCTTAGGAAAGCACGAGAAGATGATTTTGTGTATTTGGATCCACCCTATCAGCCAGTGAGCTCTACTGCAAACTTTACCAGTTATACAAATGATAATTTTGACTACAAAGATCAGGAAAGACTCTTTGTCGAATTCAAAAAACTTGATTCTAAAGGTTGTAAGATTATGCTTTCAAATTCCAAATCACAAGAAGTCATAGATTTATTCTCAGAATTTTCTAATAATATAATAGAAATAAACACAAATCGGTTCATAAACTCAAATTCAAAGAAGAGAACTGGGCATACTGAAATCTTAATAAAAAATTATTAAAATTCATAGTTGCCGTATTAAAATTTTATTTTCCTAGAGCAAGGAGTAAAACATTAGATTGTTACAGACAATATTTTTTAAAATTAATTATAGGATAACCTAGTGAGTGATAAAATAAAGTAAAAGGAAAGGGAAGTTAGTCCCACTTAGACCAAGCTGCCATCCATCTATATGTCCACGTTGTCAATTTGCAACCTAAAGCTGTCATTGTAACTGACAAAACAGCACCGGCACCCGCACCTAGCGCGACCGGACTATCATAGAACTTTCCAACTTGCGGTTCTATCGGAGTCATGTATGGAGGCAATGTAGTTCTTGGGTATTTGAACGCAGTCTCTAGCGGATCGTCTATCGTAATGAGATTTATCATGTTGAACATTGGCAGAGACATTCCACAAAGCACACCGCCCATTAGAATGAGAGAGTGTTTGTTCTTCTTTGTTGCCCAATATACCAAGTCCATCAGCATAGCAGATGGAATCCAAATTGGTACAACTATGAAGCTATATGGATATCCTAGTGAGAACCACGCTCCTTTTGCAATCCACGTATACACCGTCATTATCAGTGCATAGTAAGTTGCAGTTCCTGGAACTCCAGTGAATGTAAGGTAGTACGCGGCACCGACAGCAAGCATGAGTGTCTGTGATACTGAAAATATCACAAATGAAGTCCACGCCCAGTCAGTATAGAATATGTAGTCTCCGGCATTGATGGTCAACAAGGTAGAGTTGACTGCTACCACTACTATAAACAAGTAGTGAGTACATCGTCTTAGCCAGACCATTAGCCACTATGATAGATGTGTTGTATATAAAATTTTACGTAAATAGTGAGATCAGGTTTTATATCACATCATATTGCTAATTTTACTTTCAAGAATATAAAAATTAAAAGAAAAGGGGATTGAAAATTTCTATGCGCCGAAGAAGAAACAGTCAGTCAAGATTGTTGCTACCGCGATAGCTGCAATTATTCCTGCCATTGCACCGTCATAGGTTCTTGCCTTCGGAGTACCTTCAGTTACAACCTTTACACACAGCAAATAACCAATGGCCTCTATAATTGTCAACACCGTTAGAGCAAAGTGTGCGCTCGGTGGAGGATAAGCCCATGGATAATAGGTAACTGCGACGGCAACGCCTCCCCATGTTCCAATCCAACTGGCAACGAAAATGCCAGTGATTATTCCAAAATAATCTTCTGCACGTCTACCAATCATTTTGCTTACGTCGGAACTGGAAGCTCCGCCACCAGAACCAAATCCTTTTGGTAAAGTCATTTGGGTAATTATTAATCCATATGCTTTTAAGTCTTTCTTAGATGAGAAGGAAATACTTTGCACTAGATGGATCTAAAAATAATAAAAAATGCGCTTTTGCGCGCCTTTTTCTATGGGATGGATCTACTGTACAATTTGCCTTCGAGGGCCATCTTGTACATTTCTGCAACGTATGGGTTCTCACCTGGGGTTTCTGCTCCAAGCTCGACTAGTCGTGCATATACTCTAACTACATAGGCAAGTGCACCCATGAAAGCAACGACGACACCCATGTTAAACATCCAGTGGTTTGGTACTGAAAAGATTTCCTCTACATACCAGAAGTGCCACATTTCGTTTACACCAATTGTGAACATTGTTGCCAAGTAACCAAGTATGGTCATCTTAAGACCAGTGTTCATGGAGTTGTTTGGACCCCTTAGGATAGGTACTTTTCTGTCATACATTGCCACTGATGCCCAACCTAATGGCAGAGCAATAAAGTGACTGTATAACCACCAGTGTGCTGGTGTAAATGCACTATCTCTAATAGATGTTTGATGGAGTGAGCCATCAACGAAGTTGTCTACTTCCACTGAAGCAGCGATAGATCCCATTGCGATGACGATTAACCAGATCTTTTTCAATCTGTGTATCTCGACTTCTTTTGGAATCAGTGCGGGCATTTGTGCCATACACCATGTGATGAGATTTCTATATATAAAGCATGAGTAATAAATTGACGGTTTTATTTATATTTTATAGTAATATATTAAACGATTATTGAAAATCATATCATAAATTTATCTAAAAAACAAGTAATTCATATATAAAAAAAATATGCTCTCAATGTTTATCATCAACGTTTATCATTATTTTTATCAAAATTTTTCTCATATTTGAATTGGATCTCTTATTACGAGGGTAAAACATATATCGTTGTTCTTTCTCTGATGCATTAGTTACGTGATATGGTAGATAAGAAATTAATCGTAGCAGCACTTGGTGTGATTGTAGCACTTGGAGCAATTGGACCTTCATTGGCTCAAATGTTCCAGCATGCAGAAGCGCATGGTGTACAGGCACAACTACAAAGTCGTTTTGTTAGGATAGATGATGAAACTTGGTCAAAACAATCTGTCCATACGGGTGATACCCTTTCAGTATCAGGCAAATTCGTAAGTCTTGTACAAAGAGACCTAAGAGGTTGGTATACTGTATATGGTGACTCGGCTAATGCAGGTAACAGATGGGAGATTATAGCAAGAGACCCACCTGGTAACGTCATCGACATTCCAGGAAACGCAGTCATTCCTTACAAATTGACAATCAAGGCTCTAGAACCAGCAGTCTATCACATGCACACACAGCTTAACATCGCAAGCATAGGCCCAGGACTTGGTCCAGGACAAACAATAGTAGTCACTGGTGAACCAATCATAAAGCCAATTCCATGGACAAATGTGGCCTATCAGTCGATAATAATTGGCGTTGGTTATGTTGTAACGTTTGCAACAAGACCGTGGCAAGTGATTTAAAACAAATTCCCCCTCTTTTCATTTTATTAAAGTCGTATTAGAAAATATATTCAGATCACATCCATGTCATTCTATCAGGACTCGAATCGTACTACTTTAACCAAGCATTCCCTTTGGCATATTATTATATTCCAAAGTCCATTTTCTTACAAAGTATACAGGTACACCCACAGTAAGTGGCAAAGCAAAAATCACTCCAAACGGCCATGGAATAATTGCTTGAATCAAAACATCCACAAGAAAAATAATCAATTCCACAACCAAGCCTTTTGAAAGTTTTCTAATTCTGTAAAAAGCTATAAGCTGGGTAATAAAACTAGGAATTATTGCCAGCATCATTTGACCGCGTACATTAATCATTTTTTAATATCATCAAATCTAACGTATCTGTAGTTTTGTCTTATTTATAGAAATTTTTAATGATGATAGTTTCTTTCAAAGTGTGTGGGTAGTGTTATTCTTAAAATTGCCATATTCCTAATAATAACAGCATTAGCAATACAAGCAACTCACATTCCATTAGATCATAATTCTCCAATATCAGGCATTTTTCTAAATGCAGATATAATCAGTGCATTATCAATTATTCAATATATTTTTGCAATATCAAGCATTTTTTTAATCGTAAAATTCATCATATCCAAAATATTCCCCAAAAAATAAAATTTTCTTTTGGTATTATAATTTCAAAATCAGTATTTTATTTCCAAATCATCAAAGTAAGCTGCTGTATCTTTTTTTGTCCATAAACCAATCTGTCCATGTTGATAGTGTTGATCATATCTCTTGATAAGCTCATTACCATCAAAATAACCTCCCATTCCTTGTGCAGATACACTAGCAGTGAGAGTATGCCA
>DASSAF010000248.1:0-3541 GCA_035685565.1 Nitrosopumilaceae archaeon
AAGAAAAGGAAGATGTGTACTTGATAATATAACAACATCAACATGATATTTTACAAATAGTTTTGATAAAATCTTTTTAATTTTATTTTTACATGATTTTCTATTATCGATAAATTTTCCAGATTCAACAAGATCTACAAGTGGAGATGCATTGATTTTGATAACCTTGATTTTTTTTGGAATATTTTTTTTAATATAATTTTGTAACACACTACTTTCGATTACCAATTTGGTGGCAAGAATTGCTATTGTCTTGGTTTTTGTTTTTCTTTTGGCATCTTTTAATGGTGGAAAAACTCCAATAATTCGTGGGTTATTGATAATTTTTTTTAATAAAAGTGATGGTGTGTTAGAACCATTTACTATTAAATTAGGGTTAAAGTTTTTATCTAATATTCTGATGGTAGATTTTATTATTTTTTCAAGTTCCACAACAGATTTTGTGCCATATGGAAAATTCTTTTGATCTGCAAAATAGATTATATCAGCAATAACTTTTTTCTGGATTGGTTTGATTATCGAAAGTGATCCCAAGCCGGAATCAAAGACAACAATTTTTGCCACAGACCCCAAAAATGTTATTGCCTGATTTACATTTTGTGAGCTAAATTTAGCCTAAAGTTGATGATAATATACACCTGCCATTAAGAGTCAAGTTTTAAAGTACCTCGCATGACCGGCTTCGATAAAACCTGGACTCGACCAGAGTCTGTAGGTATCAGCGAAAAAATACGTGAAACTGTAAAACCACAGGGAGCACTCAAACCTAGGATAGAGGGCGCTGTGAACAAATTACAGGGTCAAATATCGAAGATGGATTCTATGTTAGGAAAGTTAAGGGAAAGAGATGCCCAGCTTTTCAAACGAATCGTAGCCGCAATGCAACAACACGACTCTAGTACAAGCAAAGTTCTATCAAATGAACTTGCAGAAATTAGAAAGGTCACAAAAATGCTAGGAAATGCTAGAATGGCGCTAGAACAGGTGCAATTACGTCTAACTACCATACACGATCTTGGAGATGCAATGGTAGCAATAGCACCAGCAATGTCAACAATGAAGGGACTCAAATCTTCCCTTGGAAGATTCATGCCAGAAGCAGATTCCGAACTAAACTCTATGACCCAAACACTCAACGGACTAATGATGGATTCATTAGCCAGTGGAGACTTTAGCGTAGACTCTGATGTATCAAACGAGGAGACAGACAAGATCCTCCAAGAGGCATCGGCAGTTGCAGAACAACAAATTGGCGACAGATTCCCATCAGTTCCATCACCCTCGGGTGTATCGTCACAATCTACATACGAGTAGGGAGAACTCGCAATGGGAAATTGGCGAATACGTCCTCTTTTTCTATTAACTTCTAATCCTTTCATTATATGTTGGAATTACGATTGCAACTGTTGTTATTAGTATGATTTTTGTCATTTTTCCTGCTCTTATTATATGAAATTAGACACTTGTTTTACTAATTTTATCTTTAACCATTCAAATTTTGAATTTTGTGAAGTATAGTACAAATAAAAAAGCGGGAAAAAGCGCAAATAACGGTAATTCGAATTCAGGAAGTGATTTATCTGGGGATACTATCTCGCCCCAATTATTTGGACTTGGAATTTTTAATGGAGAATCATAAGTCATACTAGGCCACGAGTAAATTTTGTTTTCATGAGTATCATATAACGCAGCATAAAATCCATACATGTTTGATCTCCCCATTATATCAATTGGAATTCTAAACTCATAAGACTGATGCGGCGTGCTGCTGTAACGATCATTTTCATCAGAAATATTTCCAATTCCAATAAAACCGTCAGGAGTAGGAATTTTTTTAAAATTACCATTTACTCCAAGCATTGATCCACCTTGAAGAACAGAAGTTGAATTTTTACCAAGTGTTGAAAAAACACAGTAATCATCTGAGTCAGCTACCATTGACTTGTCATTTTTTCCATCAAAACAAACAATTGCACGATCTGCACTTTTTTCAAAATGAGTTACTCCAACAGCATCTATCATTACATAAATATAATTTCCCATATGTGCTGTCCTAAGATAAATCGGTCCAGAATCAGTGCCACCCATTCCAGTTAAACTAGATTCTTTCCATTCACTCATAAATGTCCATTTTCCATCAAAAATTATATTTTTCATTGATGAGCTAATAGTAATAGGGATTGTCTGTGCATATGCAACTGGAATGAAAAAAATTAGAATTAATAAAATGAACAAAATTTTTCCAAACACAATGCATCTATTCCTTTACTTGAAATATAGATTTCATGTTAGTATGATTTATGTTTAAAATGCTTATAACCTTAATCTATGAATATTTAATGTGAAGAAGATTATAGCTGTAATTGCAATAGTGGCTGCTGCAATTGCTATATCTGCTCTAATTCTTACTCAGAATAATTCTGTGATTCTATCAAAAATAAACAACTCATCAGCTACTCCTCCAGTGGTGACAACACCACCTTTGCCTACAGAAGGAAAACACTATGAAATAGGATTATCAGAAGGCATAGGTATCAAGGAGAATCATTAACAATCGTTATTGATCCAATTTGGCCCTTTAAATCAGACATTTATTCCATAATGCATAATATAACTAGATTATATACTACATTAATGATGAAATACAAACAACTTGTTCCCTTTGGGATAGCAATCTTTGCTGTAGCTGGATTACTACTGAATAGCGGTAGTTTTACTTCAGCATCTCAAGCAAACAAGTTTTCAGAAAGTCCCTTTATACTAGGACATCTGGAATTGGTAGCGAAGGACAAGGATGGCAACATTAAGGCATATCGACAAACTGACAACATTGTCGTAAATAAAGGCAAAAGTTGTGCTGCGGTCCACATATTTGGAGTTCCAGCCAACAGTACAGGCTCTGCATGTGGTGGCCAAGTTGCAGCTGGCTTCAATTATATAGGAATCGGAACTAGCGCAACGGCTGAAACAGCGACTGATACAGCCCTCGGAACCCCATTAGGTTCAAGAACTAATAATGGAACCTTTACTTTGGTGAATGCAACAAATGGTGGTAGTGATAGTTCACCATACTACATACTACAAACCCAATTCCGTCCAGGTACAAGTACCATAGCTGAATCAGGAATTTTTGATGGATCAAGCAATGCACACATGTTTGCACACAAAACCTTCACTGGCATAGGCATGGGAGCAACCGATACGCTGACTTTAACGTGGAGAGTCACTCTTTCTTAGACTGCATTTTTATAATGTCTTGTCAGACTGACATCCATCTTTTTTATTTTTTAATAATACTCTAGTTGACACTTTATCAGAAAAACTGGGAGTGCAAATGTCATCAAGGAAAACTAAGATTTGTTCATATTTTTGGAGCAATTGGTACAGGACTCTATCTTTCATTTTTTTCGTATTTCGTAACTGTAATAACCGAATTCTTTACTATTATAAACGCACAATCTGGAGGTCTGCTTAATTCAATATGATATATCAAGATGGTAAATGACGCATTATGGTTTTTACCTTTAAAGTATATTGTATG
>DASSAF010000249.1:0-1834 GCA_035685565.1 Nitrosopumilaceae archaeon
TTTACATGGCATACTATATCCTAGCGAAATATGTAAATGAAAAACAACTAGTAGCAGAAAGTCTTGGAGATGAATTTTTTGATTATGTATTTTTGGGGAATGGTGATTCAAAGAAAATTGCGTCATCATCTAAAATACCACATGATAGTTTAGAAAACATCAGAAATGAATTTCAGTATTTTTATCCTGTTAATGCAAGACATTCAGGACGTGACCTTGTTCCAAATCATCTGACTTTCTTTGTTTTCAATCACATTGCAATCTTTCCAAAAAAATACTGGCCTGAAGAGATAGTGGTAAATGGTTCTGTCTTAATGGACGGAAAAAAGATGTCAAAATCAATGGGAAACATAATTCCACTACGTGATGCAATTAGAACACATGGAGCTGATCCAATTAGATTAGCTATTTTAATTTCTGCAGAGCTATTGCAAGATGCTGATTTTAATTTGGAAGCAGTTAGAGGAATTAAAAACAAGCTTGAAAACATGTTAGACGAATGTACACAATACAAAGCAGACCAATCCAACAATCAAGAGCAAGAAGATAGATGGCTACAAAGCAGACTACAACAGCTTATCTTTGAAATTACATCAGCTATGGAAAAAATGAGATTGCGTGAAGCCTTGCACTATGTACTATATGAATTTGATTCAGACATACAATGGTATCTAAAGAGAACGGAGGCAAAGAATAGAAAAAACATATCTGGCATCTTACATGAAATCTTTTCTGCCAGAGTATCCATGCTTTCTCCTTTTGCTCCACATATTGCAGAAGAGATGTGGAGTAAATTAGGAAATTCTGGAATTGTCTCAAAGTCTTTGTGGCCAATAGTTCTTGAAAATAAGATTGATGCTGCAGCATTACAATCAGAGAATCTTCTCAAATCAACACTAGATGATATCAAAAACATTCTCAAAGTAACCAAAATCTCACCAAAGCGAATCATCATCTATACTTCAGACTCCTGGAAGACAAAGGCCTACCTAAAGATTCTTTCAAGTGTTATCAAGGGTGAGATGAATATCGGAGTTTTGATAAAATCTCTAATTGCAGACAAGGATACAGAGGATGTAAAAAAAGATCCCGATTTTGTCAAAAAGACTGTTAATGACATATTATCAGAACCTGTAGAATCAAGAGAATCCAAGGCAAAGTCAGGCCTTGTCGAGGAGAAAAAAATTCTTTTAGAAATTAATTCTCTTGTGCAAAAAGAATTTGGCGTAGAGGTACAAGTATTTGTGGAATCTGATACCCAAAAATATGATCCTAAAAACAAGGCGCGTACTGCAAGGCCATTCAAGCCTGCAATACTAATAGAATAGAATTTAGAATTAGAAAAATACTGCACATCTTTTTATTAGGTATTTTCAGAATAAGCTTCAATTGAAAATAGCGGTTGTCGGCATCGGAGTTGCAGGTGGATATCTTCTCGGTAGACTGAAAAATGAACACGAGGTAGTAGGTTTTGAAAGATCCACGCAAGAAAATCATGATTCCATATGTGCTTGGGGCACTACTCGAGGACCAATGCAAGAGTTCGCTAAAAAGTGCAATCTTGATTTTAATGATTACGTAATTCATGATGGAAAAAATATGTACATTGACATGAATTCAGATAGATTCAACATCAAATTGATGGGCCTTTGTACCTACGACAAAATTGGTCTTATCAAAGACATGTCAAAAGGATGCAAGATTAATTATGGCACCACACCAAAACTTGCGGATTTAGAATCAGAATTTGATCTCATAATTGATGCAACTGGTTTTTATAGAATGTATCTTCCAAGACTTTCCCAAGACTTTCACCTGCCAACATACCAATACA